>JAOZPY010000033.1 GCA_029932495.1 Desulfobacterales bacterium | reverse complement strand
CAGGGTGGCGATGCGGTCCGGTTTGCGATTTTGAAAGAGAACCTGGGGGTACATGAGTAATTTATTCCGTCTTGGGCAAAGCGTCTGCTTTGAGCTTTTGCAATATTTTATCTATTTTTTCAGGTGTCAGGTAACCGTACACTTTTTTGTTGATCAGCATGGCCGGGGCCCGGTCGCAGTAGCCGATGCAGCATACCGGCAGCAGGGTAAACAGTCCGTCGGCGGTGGTCTGCCCGTCACCGATCCCCAGCTTGCCGCCAAGATAATCCCTGACAGACTGCCCGCCGTTCAGCCAGCAGACCACACTGTCGCAGACGCGGATGACGTATTTTCCCACCGGCCGTCGATAGACAAAAGTATAAAAGGTTGCCAGTTCGTCAATTTCAACCGGCGTCATGCCCAGCAGCCCGGCCGCCTCGGCCACGGCTTTATCGCTGAGATAGCCGTAATGCTCCTGGAGGGCGAACATCACGTCCACCACCAGCTCCCGGGGGTGCTCGACCCCGGCGATTTGTTCTTCAAGGCGCTTTTTGATTTTTTGCGGCAGCATACGCGATTGGCAACGCTTGTTTGACGGTTAACGGTCAATATCCGGCAGGATATAATCCACCGAGGCGATGATGACAATCAGATCGGCAATGGTTTGTCCCACGGCCATTTTCGGCAGCACCTGCACGTTGGCAAAGCCCGGTCCGCGGATGCGGGTGCGATACGCACAGCCCAAACCGTCGCTGATTAAGTAATATCCCTGCTCGCCCCGGGGAATCTCACAGGCGGCATAGGCCTCGCCCGGGGGGATTTTCGGACCCCGGGAGACATTGACGAAATGGTGAATCAGGCTTTCGATATCGTTGAGCATGTCCCGGCGCTGCGGGATGACATAGCGGTAATCGTCGCTGATCCAGCGGCCGCCCGGCATGTTGGCCGCGGCCTGTTCGATGATACGCAGGCTCTGGCGCATTTCCTCCACCCGTACCAGGTAGCGGGCATAGCAGTCGCCTTCGACGGCCGTGGGGATTTCAAAATCATAATTTTCATAACCCGAATAGGGAAAGGCCTTGCGCAGATCCCACGGCAGGCCGCAGGCCCGCAGGTTGGGGCCGCTCACACCCCACTGCCTGGCGTCTTCGAGGCTCAGCCTGCCGATTCCCCTGGTGCGGGCCCTGAAAATGGGGTTTTTGCGGGTCAGGCTCTCGTATTCATCCAGGCGCCTGGGAAATATGCGGATGAACGCATCCACCTTGTCCTTCCAGCCTTCGGGCAGGTCCGCGGCCACGCCGCCGATTCGAAACCAGGAGGGATGAAGCCGCCCGCCGGTAATGAGTTCCACGATGTCTAAGATCATCTCCCGCTCGCGGAAGGTGTAAAAATTGGGTGTCATGGCCCCCACGTCATGGGCGTAGGTGGCAAACCAGACCAGGTGATTGCTCAACCGGAAAAATTCGCTGAGCATCACCCGGATCGCCTGGGCTCGCTCGGGAACCGTGATGCCGGCCAGGGTTTCCACCGCCATGACATAGGGCAGGTTGTTGGCCGCTCCCGCCAGGTAATCGACCCGGTCCGTGTAAGGGATGAACTGGTGCCAGGTCTGCCGTTCGCCGATTTTTTCCGCTCCCCGGTGGTGATAGCCGATTTCCATTGCCAGCTCGATGATCTCCTCCCCGTCCAGGGCGGCAACATAGCGCAGCAGGCCGTGGGTACTGACATGGTGGGGGCCGATGTTCAAGATCAGCGGTTGGCGGTCGCTGGTGCGCCGGATGAAAATTCCGCCGTCTGCAGGCTGATGTTGCCGGGCATCGGTACGGGTGTAAGGGGGCATCTGCGAAGCCCGGCCCTCGTAGTTTTTTCGCAGGGGGTGCCCCTGCCAGTCAGGGGGCATCAGGATGCGCTGCAGGTTGGGATGCCCGTCAAAGCGCACGCCGAACATGTCATAGACTTCGCGTTCGTACCAGTCGGCCGCCGGCCAGATGTCCGTAACGCTGTCAATGGCCGGATCGGGGCCGTTCAGCGGCACTTTCAGGCGTAGCCGACCGGCCGGTTCAAAGGACAGCAGGTGGTAGACCAGGGTGTAGTCCGGAAAGTTCCGGGGCTCACGCCGGGCGGACTCATCGACCGCGGTCAAATCCTCCAGGCGCTCAAAGCGCGGCGTGGCACGCGTTTTGAGGTAGCGCAATACATCCTTGATACGCTGTTGCGGGACGATCAGCGTGGGCATGTCACAAGAAGTTGCCGCCGGTTCCAGCCCGTCGCCGAATTGCGCCTGCAACCCGTGTATGAGCGCCTGTTGTTTTTCATCCAGTTCAATTGATGGCGCCGGCGGGATCCACATCAGATCCGAGCGGCTGTCGGCAAAACGGGGGGGTGTGGCCGAAGTGCCCCGGATCGCCGTACCGTCCATGCCCGGGCCGCGCGGATCACGCGATTTTGTCTGTCCATCGAGCCGGATGGGCTGCTGGGTGCCCTGGCTGCCGCCCGACAGGTGAAAAATGGAGCGGGTGGGTTTTTCGGAAGCGATTTTTTCCTGAAGCGTGAGCAGCCCATGCAGCACCGCCTCGGGACGCGGCGGACAGCCCGGGATGTAGACGTCCACCGGCAGGATCTGGTCCACGCCCTGCACCACGCTGTAAATGTCGTACATGCCGCCGCTGTTGGAACAGGACCCCATGGAAATTACCCATTTGGGCTCGGCCATCTGTTCGTAAAGGCGCAGCACCACGGGGGCGATTTTTTTAAACACCGTGCCGGCGATGATCAGCAGATCCGCTTGGCGGGGAGAGGGACGCAGCACTTCGGCCCCGAAGCGGGCCATGTCATAGCGTGAGGTCAGCGTGGTGGCTTCTTCCACAAAACAGCAGGAAAGTCCGAAAAACATGGGCCACAGGCTGAATTTGCGAGCCCAGTTGATCAGCAGATCGGCGTTGTTGAACAGCCGCCCGCTTATTTTTTCCCGCGGACGGGCCCCCATTCAAGTCCCCCTTTTTGCCAGACATAGGCAAGGCCTATCAACAGCATGACGATAAAAAACGTGATCTGCAGCCAGCCTTTCCAACCCAATGCTTCCCAAGCGATGGCCCAGGAAAAAATATAGGCCCCCTCGACGTCAAAAAGCAGAAAGAAGATGGCTACCAGGTAGAAGGGAACCGGCTGCCGCAGGCGGGCGTTTCCGGTGGGAATGATGCCGCTTTCATAAGCCCTGAGTTTTTCCGTGCCGGGCTTTTTCTCTCCGAGCCAGGCGGCGACAAAAAGCAGTGCGGCAATGACCGTCATGACCAGCAAAGCATAAACGACCAGGCTGAAGATTCCCGGCTGCCACGGTGACAAGGCTCCTGAGCTGACAACAGCTTGCATGCACTTCTCCGCAAAGATCATTGCCGGATGTTGAAAACCGGCAACATTGAGGTTCAGTCAGCAACGGGTAGGCAGGACGAGCTATAATTTATGCAGCAATATGGGAATTTATGCAAGTCAAAAAGATGAACATCGAATATCCAATGTCGAATAATGAATGGGGAGTCAAAAAAATTTCCATATAGACTCTTTTGCCATCATGGTATAAGAACCTATTGTCGGGCTGTACAAATATTGAAATTTGGGATTTAAACGTACAAGGAGGCCGGCAATGGATGCATATTACGAAAAATTGGGCGCTTTTTACCTGGGCAAGGAATACGACCTGGCCGCCCGGCAGCTTAAGAATGAAATTGTCCTATACGATTCCAAGGATCTGACCACCCATGCGGTGATCATCGGCATGACGGGCAGCGGCAAGACCGGCCTGGGCATCAGCCTGCTGGAAGAGGCCCTGATTGACAACATTCCGGTTATCGCCGTCGATCCCAAGGGGGATCTGCCCAATTTGCTGCTGAATTTCCCGGAACTCAAGCCTGAAAATTTTCGGCCCTGGATCAACGAGCAGGATGCGCTCAACAAGGGGCTGACCCCGGGCCAGTACGCCGCGCGGCAGGCCCAAATGTGGCAGAAAGGACTGGCAAGCTGGGATCAGCCCCCTGAACGCATTGCCCGGTTGCGGGCCGCCGCGCAGTTTGCCGTTTATACCCCCGGCAGCAGCGCAGGGCTTCCCGTCAGTGTGCTGCGCAATTTTTCACCGCCGCCGCCGGCCATCCTGGAAGACGGCGATTTGCTGCGGGAACGCATCCTGACCACCACCACCGGGCTTTTGGCCCTGATCGGCCTGGAGGCTGACCCGGTTGCCAGCCGCGAGCACATCCTGCTGGCCAACCTGTTTGAGCACGCCTGGACCCGGGGCCAGTCCCTGGACCTGGCCGGTCTGATTCACGCGGTCCAGACCCCCCCCTTTGAACGGGTCGGGGTGATGGACCTGGACTTCTTTTTTCCCGCCAAAGATCGCATGGCCCTGGCCATGCGGATCAACAACCTGCTGGCCGCACCCGGATTTGAATCCTGGCTGGAAGGTGATCCGCTGGATGTCGGGCGGCTGCTGTACACGGCCGACGGCAAACCCCGCGCCTCCATTTTTACCATCAGTCATCTGCCCGATGCCCAGCGAATGTTTTTTGTTTCCATGCTGCTCAATGAAATCCTGGGCTGGATGCGCACCCAGCCGGGGACTTCGAGCCTGCGGGCCATTCTTTACATGGACGAGATTTTCGGTTATTTCCCGCCGGTTAAAAACCCGCCTTCCAAACTGCCCCTGTTAACGCTGCTCAAGCAGGCCCGGGCCTTTGGCCTCGGGGTGGTGCTTTCCACCCAGAACCCGGTGGACCTGGACTACAAGGGCCTTTCCAATACCGGCACCTGGTTTATCGGGCGGTTGCAGACCGAACGCGATAAACAGCGTGTCCTGGCGGGTCTGCAGGGCGCCGCGGCGGGCACCGGTTTTGACACCCGGCGCATGGAGGAAATCCTTGCCGGGCTGGGCGAGCGCGTGTTTTTGCTGCACAACGTGCATGAAAACCAGCCGGTTACTTTCCAGACCCGCTGGGCGCTGTCCTATCTGCGCGGCCCCATGACGCGGGAGCAGATTAAAATCCTGACGGCCGCCGGCCGCGGTGATACCGCTTCCGACAGGCAGGCTGCGGACAGTGCGGCTGCCGCAAAAGCCAGTCAACCGGCACAGGCGGCCACCGGGCCGGTGCCGGCTCCGAGCGGAATTGACACCTTTTACCTGGCGGCCTCGGGTGCCGGCAAGCAGCTTGTGTACTACCCGGCGGTGATCGGACGGCTGGATGTGCATTTTTCCAGCAGCCGGTACCGGGTTGACAGCGCCCGGACGCTGGCGGTTTTTTCCGAGCTGCAGGACGGGCCCGTCGCCCTGGACTGGGACGATGCCACGGAGTTTGATCCGCACAGCATCGCAACTGCGCCCCTGCCGGCGGCGGCCTATGCCGAGCTGCCGGCGGCTGCAAAAAAGGCCGCTGCATACCGCAAGTGGAATAAAGATCTGCTGCGCTGGGTGCGGCAGAACCGGTCCCTGGTGCTGTTTCGATCCCGGCAGTTTCGCATCACCAGCCGGCTGGGAGAAAGTGAGCGCGAATTTCGCGCCCGACTGGGGCAGCTGGTTCGTGAAAAACGAGACCTGCAAGTTGAAAAAATCCGCAAAAAATACGGCCGCCGGTTTATCACCCTTAAAGATCGCCTCATGCGGGCTCAGCAGGCGGTTGAAAGAGAGGCCGAACAGTCCAAATCCAGGAAGGTTCAGACCGTCATCTCTTTTGGCACCGCGATTCTCGGTGCTTTTCTGGGCCGCAAGGCCGTCAGTGTCGGCTCGGCTTCCCGGGTGGGGACCGCCATGCGCTCAGCCAGCCGGATGCGCAAGGAGAAAATGGACGTTGCACGGGCCCGGCAAAGAGTGGCGGCCATTGAAACGCAGCTTTCGGAAATGGAGACCCGCATGCAGGAAGACATTGAAAAAATCGGGTTTTCCCATGATGCCGAATTCGAACAGCTGGATGAAATCCATATCAAACCCAAACAATCGGATATCACCCTGGAGGTCTTTGGGCTGGCATGGATTCCTTTTCGCCGGGATGCCGAGGGACGGCTGAGCCCGGACTGGCGTTAACCTGATTGCCATGGCCTCTTCTTCCAAAAAAGTCATCTATGCCGCTTTGCTCGGCAACAGCTTGATCGCGTTGACCAAATTTATCGCCGCGGCGGTGACGGGCAGTTCCGCCATGCTTTCCGAGGGGATTCATTCGGCGGTGGACACCGGCAACCAGATGCTGCTGCTTTACGGGCTGCACCGGGCCAAAAAACCGGCCGATGCGCTTTTTCCCTTCGGCTACGGCAAGGAAGTCTATTTTTGGAGTTTCGTGGTGGCGATCCTGATATTCGCCGTGGGTGCTGGTGTTTCGGTCTACGAGGGGATTCACCGGCTGGGGCATCCACGGTCCATGGAAAATTTTAATGTCAGCTACATTGTGCTTGGGTTGGCCGTACTTTTTGAAGGTGCAACGTGGCTGATTGCGCTCAAGGCGTTTTCAAAAACCAAGGGGCGGCGCAGTTACATCGAAGCGGTTCACCGGGAGAAAAACCCATCGATTTTTGTGGTGCTGTTTGAGGATTCGGCTGCGTTGCTGGGGTTGCTGATCGCCTTTGCGGGTATCTTTCTGGGGCAGTTGACCGGCAACAGCCTCTATGACGGTCTGGCCTCCATCCTGATCGGGTTGATTCTTGGGATTGCGGCGATCTGGCTGGCATACGAAACCAAGGGGCTGCTGGTGGGGGAAAGCGCCCAGCCGGAGGTCGTGCGGGACATCCGCCGTATGGCGGGCGGATATCCGGAGATAGAGCACGTCAACGAGATACTGACCCTGCACATGGGCCCGGAGTTTATCCTGGTCAACCTCAGTGTTGATTTTAAGGACAGCGTTTCGGCCGATACCCTCGAGCGGGCCGTTCAAAAACTGGATCGCCAGATCAAACAGGCCCACCCGCTGGTCAAACGCGTTTTTATCGAGGGTGAAGCCCGCCGCCGCCCGGATTTTGCGGGCACCTGACGGGCATTGTTCCTTTTTGGCGGCTGCCTTTTCAGGTGAGAAAGTCCCGTCAGCGGAGCGCTGTCAGGTTACGACTCCGATTTGTTCCGGGCATCCGCCAGTTGCTGCTCAAGCCGCACAAGCCGTTTCTTGACTACCTGGATCTTGGTTTCCAGCTGGGGCTGCTCATTTTCAGGGGCCGATTTTTTATCTTTTTCGAGCTTTTCAAGATACTGCTTTTTTTTCGTGTACTCCTCCTGCAGCAGATCAAGGGCTTCGGCCTCATCGGCTTTGTCAAATATCATTTCTTCCGGGTTTTTATCCGTGGCCGGTTCGGTTTTCACGGCCTGCACCTCACCGGCCCTTGGAATCATTTTCAGGCGCTCCGGCAAAACGCGCTGGTTCATAAAATTGGGTGAAACAATTTCGATGCCGTCGGCGTGCAGCATATCCACCACCTGTTTTCTCAAATCAGATCTGGCGGTCAAAAGGTGCTTCACATCGGGCAAAAAGGCGGCGATGCGGTATGAAATGGAAAAGTCCCCCAGCTCTTTGATCTGGAAAAACGGGTTTTGCAGCTTTGTTTTTAAAGCGGCTTTTTTTAATACTTCCTCCACGCGGCTGTGGGCGATGTCATAGCCCAGCGACAGGGTGGCCGATACGATGGTCCCGGAACTGGACACCACTGTTACCGGGTTTTTGATGAGGTGCAGGTTGGGCAGGGTGGTCAGGTCCCGGTCTTCGGTTTGAATTTCAACGTGCATGAGTCCCCTTTCGGTGACCCGGCCGAACTGATCGGCGATGCGGATAAAATCACCGGGTTTGAAGCTGCCGATCACCCGCAGCATCAGCCCGGCCATGATGTTGGCCACGAAACTGGTCGAAGACAGCGCAATGATGCCGGTCAAAACAATGCCCACCAGGCTGAGAAGCTGCCCGCGGGTGACTTCCGAAATCGGGACCACCAGCAGGATCAGCAACAGGCCGGCGGTGGCCAGGACCAGCATCATTATCTGCCGGGGAAGCCGTGCTTCGGCACCCATGCCCGGACGGCGCCGCAGCAACAGCCAGTTGACGGACCATAGTATAACCAGCACCGTCGCGATAACGGATAGAATCGGCACGTAAGCCTGAAGGTTGGCGTATAAATTTGCCCAGCGATTCATTGAATATCCAGATATCGGAGGCGGGGCCGGTTGTCAACATGGATATCGGCTGCCAGTCGGCCCATAGGTAGCCGTACAGCTTCTTTTCCCGGAGCGAACAATAATTTTTCCGGGGTTCAAGTTTTTTGCCCGGCAGCCGATAATCATCTTAACAGCGCGCGTCCCCGTGCACTGTTATCCCAATGCTCAGGGGGCGATTCCATCGGGATCGCCCCCGTCATTGGCCGATCCCACCGGTTGAGATCATCAAGTTTTACTTCATGGGTAGGAAAAGTTTTTCACACAATTGTGACAATTATTTCCCACAATGCGTTCCGAAATCGGTGCAGGATAAGGCGTGTTATTTTATAACCTACTGAATAAACATATAATTAATTTATATGCACGGGCAGGCACGATTTATGCTATAGCCACTGCGAACGCCCATCGTACCCGTATGCCAGCTGGCGTGCAACCCTAAGGAAGGTATCCGATGGAGTCCAGCCCCGAACAGCGTGATAATCCGCGTTTCCGCCATGACGCGCCGATCATGTTCGAACTTTATCCCTCCGGAAGATATTTCGAAGGCCGCCTGCTCAATTACAGCCGCGGCGGCATGTATTTCGAGTCGGATTTCGCGCCTCAAAAAGGGGCCGAAATTTTTATCGGTATCGAGAAATCCCCATACTCCGCCGGCCATGATGTTTATCGTGCCAAAGTGATCTGGCACCACCGGCTTATGAACAAAAGGGCGTTTTTCAATTATGGGGTGGGGGTAAAATTTTTCTAGCCGGCCATCGTTCAGCGTCGGATGGATTGGGCCAGGTCATTGATACGTTCCCGGATGGAGATCAGGTAGCGGGCCATTTTTCCCCGGTGATCGGCCGTGATGGAGTCATGGCTTCCGCGCAAAACGATCAACGGGTCAAAGGTGCAGATCTGGTTCATCGCCCTGAAAGCGATATTGATATTTTCTTTCCCGCCTTTTTCTTTGATTTCCGGATAAAGATGAACAAATGTTTGCAGCACATCCCTGAGCACCAGAATAACTCCCTGGGTATAGTAAATGCGATCATCCAGCTCGCTGTAAGGAACCTCATCATTGGATTGCACCAGCAGGCCGAGCGGCTGATCTAAAAACTGGTTGCTGATGATAAACTTAAGCAGGTTATACATATCATCCGTGCGCATATTGAAAATCGCCTTTGCATCTCCCTTGAGCAGATCGGCTTCGTATTTTTTGAGCAGCGCAATACCTTTTTTATATTGACTTTCGGTGGATGGAAACCACCAGCTGTCAGCGGTGAAAGCAAAATAGGTTTCCCGGGCTTTTTTCAGGTCTTTATTTTCAGCATCCACGTTGCCGTATTTAGCCAGGTTGGTGGAAAAGAAATTGGCCAGCATGCGGGTGGCAAAAATCGTCCCCCGCTGCCGGTTGGCCCGATTGTCCAGCCAGGAGGTGGGTGAAATGATGAGATCGTTTACCGACCAGCCGAAAGGCGAGTTCATTTCCTGCGCCAGACGGTTTCTGATGGACGCAGACAGGGCCGCACCTTTTTTGGCCTGGTAAGCATCCGGTGTCGTTTCCTGCAGCATATCCGCGATATTCTGGTCCAGCTGGGGAAAACGGGTCGGATCTATCAGGGTGTACCCTTTGTAAACCGTCCAGTACAATCCGGCCGAAAGAGGCCAGATCAATATGAATGCCAGCAAAACCAGGACCAGCCATTTGCCGAATTTGGTCATGGTAGGCCGTAGTGATTTTTTCAGAGATTTTTTTTCCATAAACGCTTTGTCCTCATTTGCTTTTTTCACGGTTTCAAGTTCCATCCGTGTAATTTGTAGGAAGGTTAAGCACTGACATCCTAGGTGTCAACAATTTAATGGGCGCCAATGGCGCTCAATGTTGCAACATCAACCTTAAGGTTGACACCATTGGCAGCCATGCTATTTTGGAGTCGCAGGAAAAATTTATTGGTACAAAAGGGGGACCACTTATGGAGCGCAATAGCGTATCTGCCGCTGGAACGACGGGTCGGCTGGCATTTGTCGGATTCGCCCTGGCGCTTACAGCAGTGTTGTTGTTTGGATGCAGTGCCCGCTATGGACGCCTGCAGGGCGATACGGACATCACCCGGATGTTTCGAAACGGCGAGGTGCTGCCCGATTATCAGTATTACACCGCCGGCTTTCAACGGATTCCTTACGGCATCATCGGTATTAAAAGCGCCTACAGCCTGCGCTCCAGCTACTGGCAGCCCATTGATCTGACTCCGACGGTGCTCAACCAGGTGATCTACCGCATGCAGACGGTTTACAGTATTGAGCCGCGCGGTGCCTGGATCGTGGACCCGGAGGGAAGGCGGGTGGGCATCTGGTACAGCTCCCAGAACTGGACAAAAGTTAAGGTGGACAAGGATAACCAGGTGATGGTTGTGCCTCCGAAGCCGCCGGATTTCAGCGGCCTGCGCTGATGATTGCTGTACAAATGTTGCCTATGGCGGAAAACGATCGGCCTGCTGACTTTTGTCAGCCTGTCCGATTCAGGGCCGAAAATCCTGACCACCACCCCGGAGGCCGGGATGATCGTTGAGTGGAAGGAAAACCAATGAGCGGAAAAATTACCCTGGCGGCGGTACTGATCAGTGCTGTTTTGCTGGCCGGCTGTGCGGTCGTTCTGATCGGTGCCGGTGTGGGCGCCGGCGCATATACCTATGTAAAAGGGGAACTGACCAGAAGTTACGCTGCCGATTATAACCGCACCCTGAAGGTGTGCACCGAGATTATAAAAGATCTGGGGCAGCCGATTGTCGAAAAAACAACCGACGGTGCCCAGACAACGATCCAGACCACAAGAAAAGACGGCACGCCGCAAACCATCAAGGTGGTCATCTTGAGTCCGGATCGCACGCAGGTTGCCGTTCGTACTGGGGTAGTGGGATACTGGAAAAAAGATATATCCATGCAGTTTCAGGAGTTTGTATTCCAGCGTCTCCAGAAATGATAAATTCTTGCAAAATCTCTTAAAATTTTATTGCATCCGCCTGCCGATTTACGCCGCTTTTTATCCTGGTTATTGCCGCAGCCACCCAATTGCTTGACAATTGATGACGGATAAATAATATTAGAAAGTTATTGGTTTAACATCAGTGCAAAGGAACCCCATCATGCCCATTTATGAATTCAGATGTCTGAAATGCAACGAGTGCTTTGAGCTTCTGGTGGTCAAGCGCAACGAACCGGTGGAAATGCGCTGCCCCCATTGCAAGTCCGAAGAGTTTGAGCGGGTTCTCAGTGTTTCAAATCACAGCATCCGCGGCGGTTCCGGGGGCGAAGGACCGCAGGTCCAGACCCGTTCCTGTCCCAGTGGAAGCTGTACCACCCTGGATCTTCCCGGCCCCAGCCGCTGATCCAGCCTGCCGGGAGTTTTAATTTCGCAATGCATGTTCACGTACAGGAAAAACAACAGTTCAAAAAACTGTTCAAGCAGGAACACATCGATCATTTTGAAGATCGTTTCAAGGTGCTGGAGACCTTTCTGCAGACCGAACAACATGTGACCGTGGCACAGCTGGTTGAGCTGATTGAAAAAAACGGGTGGCAGCTGGCCCCTGAATTTGTCAAGGAAACCATGAAGCTGATGTGCCGCTTCGGCTTTGCCCGTAAAAGCCGTTTTGATAATGGTATTACCCGCTACGAGCATTTGCACTTGGGTCAGCATCATGATCACATGATTTGCACCAAGTGCCATAAAATTATCGAATTCGAAGAAGACCGCATCGAGCAGCTGCAGCTTTCCATTGCCGCGGCCCGGGGATTTCACATGCTGCAGCATAAACTGGAAATCTACGGGATATGCTCCGATTGCCTGCAGGAACGCATTCGCCTGATGCCCCTGGCGGCGGCCAAACAGGGAGAGCGACTGGTCATCAAGGAAATTATGGGAGGATCCGGCGCCCGAATGCGCTTGCTGACCATGGGACTGCGCATCGGAGATAAAATTGAAGTGATCACCAACAGCAGCCAGGGGCAGCTGGCCGTGGCGGTGGAGCTGAAGCGTTTTGTCCTGGGGCGGGGACTGGCGGAAAAAATCATGGTGGAACCGGACAATCTTTGAGTATCACAGCCCCCGGAGGCTGCAACGTTAAGGGCTCGCGCAAAAATAACTTCACATTTTTAGTGCCGATGCATGCCATCTTTTCAACCGGCTTATATCCGTGCCTTTGAAGAAGGATTGCTCCGGCAAAAAGCGGAACAAGCCCGACAGCTTTTATCCGCTTGCAGCCTTTGCCCGCGCAGGTGCGGCGTTGCCCGCCTGTCCGGGAAAACCGGCATCTGCAAAACCGGCGTTCGGGCCTGGGTATCCAGCTGGGGCCCCCATTTCGGCGAAGAGCAGCCCCTGGTCGGAACCCATGGCTCGGGGACCATATTTTTCACCCATTGCAACCTGATGTGCTTGTTTTGTCAGAATTTCGATATCAGCCATGGGGGTTGCGGCCAGCCGATTTCCGATCGCCAGCTGGCTGATATCATGCTTGAACTGCAAAGCCAGGGCTGTCATAATATCAATCTTGTCAGTCCCTCCCACGTGGTCCCCCAGATTCTGTCGGCCGTTGAGGCCGCCGTGCCGGACGGGCTTTCAATTCCCCTGGTATTCAACACCGGTGGTTATGACCGGGTGTCAACCCTGAAATTGCTCGACAAGGTGGTGGACATCTATATGCCGGACTTTAAATTCTGGGATCCCCGGGTGGCGCAGCGTTGCTGCCAGGCTGCGGATTACCCGCAGGTGGCCTGCCGGGCCGTGAAAGAGATGCACCGACAGGTAGGCGACCTTGTCCTGGATGATGCCGGTATCGCCCGGCGCGGACTTTTGATTCGCCACCTGGTTTTGCCGGGGGGACTGGCAGGCACCCGGCAGGTCATGCGGTTCATCGCCCGCAATGTCTCTCCCAACAGCTATGTTAACGTCATGGGCCAGTACCGGCCCTGCGGCCGGGCCGGTGAAGTCGACGGGCTTGGCGAAGCTCTTTCACCTGCCGAATACCACCTGGCGGTACGCACGGCCAGGCAGCAAGGCGTTACCCGGCTTGATGGGCCCCGCGGTATGTTTGCATAACGGAAGTATGAAAAAAATATTTGCGATAGGAGATATTCACGGCTGCGACGATCAGCTGCGTGCCCTGATGGAAATAATCCCGGTTGATTTTTCCCGTGATGTCCTGGTGTTTATCGGAGATTACATCGACCGGGGGCCGAACTCCATCGCAGTGGTCGACTACCTGGTGGATTTGCAAAAACGCGTTCCGGGGGTGGTTTTTCTCAAAGGCAACCACGAGGATATGCTGGAAAAATACCTGGACGGCACCGACCGGTTTACCTACCTGCTCAACGGCGGTCAGAAAACCCTAGACAGCTATCTGCGACAACCCGTGCATTCTGATTTGTATCCGATTCCACCGGATCATCTCCGGTTTTTCAAATCCCTGCGCCTGTATTACGAAACCGATGCGTATATTTTCGTCCATGCCGGGCTGCGTCCCCGGGTGCCGCTGGAAGCCCAGGAAACCGAAGAT
>JAOZPY010000378.1 GCA_029932495.1 Desulfobacterales bacterium | reverse complement strand
TGCTGCAGCATGAAATCGATCATCTAAACGGTATCCTGTTCATTGACCGCATCAGTTCCTTAAAGCGGCAGATGTACAAACGCCGGGTGCAAAAGCAGCTGCGAATGAAATAACATCTCAATTGAAAAAAAACACCTTTAAAATTATATTCATGGGAACCCCGCAGTTTTCCGTGCCCGCCCTGCAGGCCCTGCACGAAAACGGGCATGAGATCCTGCAGGTTGTCACCCAGCCGGACCGTCCCCGCGGACGGGGCCGCAAGGTCATTGCACCCCCTGTAAAATCGGCCGCCTTAAACCTGGGCTGTCCGGTCATCCAGCCGGAGTCCGTCACCGGTATGGATTTTGCCGTCCAGCTGGATCAGCTCCAGCCGGATTTTCTTGTTGTCATCGCCTTTGGTCAAATCCTGCCGGAAAAGGTCTTAAAGATTCCCCGAATTGCCGCCGTTAACGTGCATGCTTCGCTGCTTCCCAAATACCGGGGGCCTGCCCCCATCCAATGGGCCATCATCAACGGTGAAAACCAGACCGGCGTATGCACGATGCTCATGGAAAAAGGGCTGGACACCGGAGACGTACTGCTGACCGTCAGCGAACCCATCCATCCCGATGACACCGCCGGCAGCCTGCACGATCGTCTGGCTGCCAAAAGCGCGACGGTCCTCATTGACACGCTGTCCGCCTTTGCCGCACAAACCATTGCGCCGGTACCCCAGGATCATAGCCGGGCCACGTACGCCCCCATGCTGTCCAAAAAGGACGGGCACATCGCCTGGAAGCGCTCTGCCGAATTCATCGAGCGCTTCATCCGCGGGCTCACTCCCTGGCCGGGCGCGTTTACTTTTCATGGGGATCAACGCTTGAAAATCTTCAAATCCCGGCCAGTGGCGACCGACACAGCCCAGCGACCCGGCACCGTTCTGCCGGGGTTTGCCGATGAACTGCGGGTGGCCACGGGCCGTGGAGCCCTGTGCATCGAAGAACTCCAGGGGGCTTCCGGCAAGCGGCTTGCAATCAAAGACTTTCTGCGGGGCCACAACATACCGCCCGGCGAAGTCTTAACTTAACCGGCGCGCAGCGCCTCCTTATACCCTGAACCTTGAACCCTGTACCTTTTCTTATGCCCTTTGACGCCCGCAAAGCCGCTTTTGAAACATTAAACATCCTGGATGCGGGGCATCTGACCCTGGATGCCGTAATGGAAGATATGACCGTGGACACGCCTGCCGTGCCACGGCGTGAGCGCGCCCTGCTGCAGGCCCTGGTCTATGGTGTCCTGCGCTGGAGAGGTCGCCTGGACACCATTATATCCCGGTTTTCCCGCACCCGACTGGACAAGATCGATCCGAAGGTACTCAACATCCTGCGTCTGGGTCTGTTTCAAATCATATACCTGGACCGCATTCCTGATTCGGCGGCGGTCAACACGGCCGTTAACATGGCCAAAGCGGCCGGGGCCCCATGGGCGAGCGGGTTTGTCAATGCCCTGCTGCGAAAGGCCATACGTGAATACCCGTCAGTAATTTTTCCGGACCCAAAAACCGAGCCGGTCGCCGCACTGGCCGCCAGCCGCTCCTTTCCCCGATGGCTCATCAAAAAATGGCTCCCGCGCTACGGCCTGGAAAAAACCGCACGGCTGTGCGATGCCGTCAATACCGTCGCTCCGCTGAGCGTGCGCACCAATCGGCTCAAAACCACACCACAGGCGCTGATGAAATCGCTGGCCGCTGAAACGCAGCAGGTCAAACAAGCGCCCTATTGTCCGGACGGCATTACATTTGCCCATCCCGCCGTACCGATTGCGCAGCTTCAAGCTTTTAAAGCCGGCTGGTTCCAGGTCCAGGATGAAGCCGCCCAACTGATTTCACTGCTGCTGGATCCGCAGCCGGGTGAAATGGTTCTGGATGCCTGTGCCGGGCTGGGAGGCAAAACCGGGCACATTGCCCAGCTGATGAAAAACAAAGGGACCCTCATTGCCCTTGACATCGATGAGGCCAGACTGAAACGGCTGGAAACCGAAATGCAGCGACTGGCGGTTTCCATCGTTTCCACCCGCGTCCACGACCTTGAGTTTGCCACCAAGATGATGGCGCCGAATCGCTTTGACCGCATCCTGCTGGATGCTCCCTGCTCCGGTCTGGGGGTCATGCGTCGGCATCCTGACATCAAGTGGCGCACCACAAGAAAAAACCTGGCACCGTTTCAACAGCGCCAAGCAAAGCTGCTGCAAAATGTTTCTGGCCTGCTAAAGCCCGGCGGAATCGTGGTTTATGCCGTATGCAGCCCGGAACCCGAAGAAAATGAGATCGTAATCAATGATTTTTTGAAAAAAAACATGGAGTTTGCTATAGATGAAGATTGCGGTAAACTGCCTGATCGCATCTGTGCCCAGGCGGTTTCGGCAGGATATTTGCGAACCTATCCCGATTTCAACCAAATGGACGGCTTTTTTGCGGTCCGGCTTAAAAAAGGCTTATGATTAAACGCCTTGCAAAAACAGGGGTCCTGATACTCGCGTTTTTTCTGGTGGCGGGTGTCTGCGCCTATTTTACCCTGACACTGATCATTAAAAGTGAAGATACGGTTATTGTGCCGAATCTGGTGGGAAAAGACGTGGTGAGCGCCCTGGAGCTTTTATCCGACCTGCAGTTAAATACCCGGGTCAAGGGGTCGGAATACAACCCTGACCTACCTAAAAACCATGTGTTATACCAGGATCCAGGGCCTGGATCGGAAATAAAAAAAGACCGTGATGTTAAAATCATCCTGTCCCGGGGCCCCCGGAGCATTACCATGCCAAATCTTGTCGGCCTGCCGCTGCCCCAGGCCCGCATGATCCTGGAGGAAAATGAAATCACGCCGGGACGCCTGTCGCGCACCCACAGTGCAACGGTGGACAAAGACCATGTCATGGCCCAGGTGCCGGCCGCCGGCGCCGCGGTCATTCGCGGCACCGCAGCCAACCTGTTGATCAGCCAGGGTCCACGGCCGCAGGCCTATATCATGCCGGATCTTTCCGGGCGTCTGCTGGACCAGGCCGTGCTGGCCATCGAAAAGGCTCACCTGGTGGTCGGAAAGATACGCAACCGCTTTGTCAAGCACCGTCCGCGCAACATGGTCGTGGATCAGGACCCCGGCGCCGGCTACCGGGTGGTGGAAAGCAGCACCGTTCAACTGGTGGTCAATCAGCCGCCGGGCAAAACAGCCGTCATCGGCCGCCCGCAGTCCCTGTACGGCAGTCTGCTGGTGCACCCGGTTCAAAATGGATTCTTGCGAAAAAAGGTGCGGGTGCAGCTGGAGCGCGGCAATCAGTCCACCAGCCTGTTCAATGGCTATGTAAAGCCCGGTGAGCAACTATGGCTGCTGGTCCCCAGGGACCGGGACGCAACGGTGCTGATTTTTGAGGACGGCAAACTGGCGGCAAGTCATTTTTACCGGGCGTGGTAGGATGAAAGGCTGGAAAATGGCTGGTGACAACCAGGGACAAGCGACAACAGACGAGGGACGAAACCGGAGGTTTAAATGAAATTTATTGCACCTTCAATTTTATCGGCGGACTTTGCGAAACTGGGAGAGGAAATCAAGGCGGTGGAGGCTGCCGGCGCTGACTGGATCCATGCCGATGTTATGGACGGCCATTTCGTGCCCAAC
>JAOZPY010000377.1 GCA_029932495.1 Desulfobacterales bacterium | reverse complement strand
GTGATGGGAGCAGTGGAATTTTTGCGCCGGGTGGCCGAAGGCGAGGATCTCAAACTCAGGCAAACAATAATGGTCATCGGCGGCGGCAACATGGCCGTGGATGCGGCCCGCACAGCCCTGCGATGCGGGGCGGTTGATGTTCAAATTGTCTGCTTGGAGCGCCTGGCTGAAATGCCCGCCGGTTCCCGGGAAATTGAACAGGCCCGGCAGGAGGGAATCATAATCCTGCCCTGCCGGGGTCCCGGCAGAATTTTCAGCCGGAAGGGCAAAGTTAGCGGCATGGAGCTGGTGGAATGCACCGGTGTTTTTGACGAACGGGGAAACTTTTGCCCGCAGTTCAGTGATAAAAAAGAGTGCATCGAGGTGGAGCAGGTCATCATGGCCGTGGGCCAGGCCGTTGATTTGTCCTTTCTGGATGAAAACTGCCCCATCAAGGTGGAGTCGGGGCTGATTGCGGTCGATGGGCAGACCCTGGAGACCGGCATGCCAGGGGTTTATGCCGGCGGTGATGTCATCGGGGCACCAGCGTCCGTTATCCATGCCATTGCCGCCGGCCGCAGGGCCGCCGAATCCATTGACAAGGCTCTGGGAGGCTGTGGAGATATCAATGAAACCCTGTTCGAGCGTGGACATCCCGGGGTCCGGCTGGGCCGCGAGGAGGGCTTTGCCGCTTTGGCCCGTCAAAAGGTACCGGAGCTCGCTGTTGTGTCCCGTGTTAACAATTTTCAAGAAGTTGCCCTTGGCTACGGCCGGCAGCAGGCTGTCCGGGAAGCCGCCCGGTGTCTGCAGTGTGATCTGCGGTTGAATATGGACTCCAATCCTGCTGCGCCGGCCCATTGGTTGCCTTTTGATGAAGCGCATGTTTGCCAGGTGCCTGAAACTGAAGGGGTATTGCAGTTGGCGGATGCTGGTCATCATGTGTTGGCCATTAAGGGGACGGCCAACCTGCGCCGAGCGCTGCTGATGTTACTGAACGAAAAAGCAAGCGCCGTGTTTTTTGAATTCGAGCAAAGCAGGATGTATTCTCAGCGCGAAAGCGAACTGATCCAGAAATATCTGCAGGCGTACGGTGAGATGCCCGGCAGTGCAATGGATGATTTGGGTGACCTGTATTAATCTCCGGCACACGTCTATTTTTTTCCATCCCCCCCACTTGACAACCCGGCAAAAGAATTTAAATTTTTGCTAAAAAGCAGGCCAGCGTCTGCTGCTGGTAAGCTATTTTGTTTTTTCTGGAATTATTTCTTGGAGGCCGGAATGGAAAATAATTTTGGGAAAAATACAATTCCTTTTTTTCTCCATAGCATTCAATCTCAATACCGGTTGACAGGTTTTGCAATCTGTTCATCTCCTGCAGACGAAGTCGATATTTTTTGTCCCGACCATCCATTTCCCCAATAGCCGGCGCCATTGGCAGGCTTAAAATTAAAAATGGGTTTATCCAGGTAACTTCAGAGGCCCCCTTTTTGCGAGCAACGAATTCGGGGAATAAATTCTTTGTGAAGGAGGATATTTTGCAATGAAAATCAAACCGTTAAACGACAGAATTCTGGTATTGCGAACCGAAGAAGAACAGAAAACATCCGGCGGCATCATTATTCCGGACACTGCCAAGGAAAAGCCTCAGCAGGGCACGGTGGTGGCTGTCGGGCCCGGTAAAATGGGCGATGACGGCAAACGCACCGCCCTGGAGGTCAAAAAGGGCGACAAGATCCTTTTTTCCAAATATGCCGGAACCGAAATTAAAATTGACGGGGTGGAGCACGTTTTTATGAAAGAAGACGACATACTGGGTATTCTTGATTGACGAAAGGAGGAAGCATTATGACTGCCAAGATGATTACATACAGTAGCAAGGCCAGGGAATATATGCTCAAGGGGGTCAATACCCTGGCGGATGCCGTCAAGGTGACACTGGGCCCCAAGGGCAACAATGTCGTGCTGGATAAAAGCTTCGGCTCTCCCACCATCACCAAGGACGGCGTGACGGTTGCCAAAGAAATTGAATTGGAGGGCAAGTTTGAGAACATGGGCGCCCAGATGGTACGCGAAGTGGCCAGCAAAACAAGTGATGTTGCCGGCGACGGCACCACCACGGCCACCGTGCTGGCCCAGGCAATCTACAATGAGGGCCAGAAACTGGTGGCGGCCGGTGCCAATCCCATGGCGCTAAAACGTGGCATCGACAAAGGCGTTGAGGCTGCCTTGGAGCACTTAAAAAAGCTTTCAAAATCCACCAAGGAAAAGAAAGAAATCGAGCAGGTCGGAACCATATCCGCCAATAACGATGAAACCGTGGGTGAACTCATTTCCGAGGCCATGGAAAAAGTCGGCAAGGAAGGGGTCATCACCGTCGAGGAAGCTAAGAGCATGGAAACCACCCTGGAGATCGTCGAGGGCATGCAGTTTGATCGCGGATACCTGTCGCCGTATTTTGTGACCGATCCCGAAAAAATGGAGGTGGTCCTCGAAGACCCCTATATCCTGCTGCATGAAAAGAAGATTTCCAACATGAAGGACCTGGTTTCCTTGCTGGAGCAAATCGCCAAACTGAACAAACCCTTGCTGATTATTGCCGAAGATGTGGAAGGTGAAGCCCTGGCCACCCTGATTGTCAACAAGCTGCGGGGAACCTTGCAGGCCGCCGCGGTGAAGGCTCCCGGCTTTGGAGACCGCCGCAAGGCCATGTTGCAGGACATTGCCATTCTAACCGGCGGCCAGGTCATTTCCGAGGACCTGGGCATCAAACTGGAAAATGTGACCGTTCAGGATCTGGGCCGCTGCAAGACGGTTCGCATCGACAAGGACAACACCACCATCGTCGATGGGGCTGGCAGTCGCAAAGACCTCGAGGGTCGGGTGCGCCAAATTCGTACCCAGATCGAAGAGACCACCTCGGACTATGACCGCGAAAAACTCCAGGAACGCCTGGCCAAGCTAGTCGGCGGTGTGGCGGTGATTAATATCGGGGCAGCCACCGAAACCGAAATGAAGGAGAAAAAAGCCCGGGTGGAAGACGCGCTCAACGCGACCCGTGCGGCCGTTGAGGAGGGGATTGTGCCCGGCGGCGGGGTGGCCCTGGTCCGCTGCATCAAGGCCCTGGAGAGTGTGAAAGTCAGCGGAGACGAGAAAAGCGGGCTGAATATCCTCAAACGGGCCCTGGAAGCGCCACTGCGGCAAATTGTCGAAAATGCCGGCTATGAAGGGTCGGTGGTCTTGAGCAAGGTGGCCGACGGCAAGGGAGATTTCGGCTTTAATGCCGCCACCGAAAAATACGAGAATCTGCTGGAAGGCGGTGTTATCGATCCGACCAAGGTCGTACGTTTTGCCCTGCAAAATGCTGCTTCAGTGGCCGGCCTGATGCTGACCACCGAAGCCATGGTGGCCGAAAAACCGGAAAAGAAGAAAGAGCCGGCCGTTCCGCCCGGCGATATGGGCGAAGATATGTATTAATGCAATCGGCCGCTTGAATTTCAGAAGGGAGCTGGACCGCAGTGTGCCGCTCCCTTTTTTTATCCATTAATATCGATGGTTTTACCAGAAATCATTTTGGTTTGTTTTGCAATGGAATACCCGCATCGGATACCCCGCTTGCGTATTGATATTTGATTGTTTTTATGTCATTTTTAACAAACAAGTGCCAAGGTAAACAC
>JAOZPY010000376.1 GCA_029932495.1 Desulfobacterales bacterium | reverse complement strand
TTCAACAGGCACCGCCCCCCGCAGTCGTAGGAACAGGTGGTGGTCACCACTTTTTCACGGTTTTCAGCAGCCATACCCGGATTATGGCCGAAAATTTGTATGGAATCAATTTTTAATTGCGGCTTGGTGTGTCTGCAAAGGAGGTGGTGTTGGGTTCAGGTCCCGGCGGATCGGCTTGCCAACTCTTTTTCACCTGCCGTTCGAATTTTTTGGATGGCTGAGCGGGTTTTTTCGGGCAGGTCTGGCACCGTGTGGGTGTCGATGATATGCTCCAGTTTTTCCTGAATGCGCTGGGCGGTATCTTTTGCGCCATCCTGCAGCCAGATGTCGTAGGATTGACGGGTAAAAACTGTTGGCCGCCAGAGTTCACGTCTGAAATGTTTAACGGTGTGCTCCTGCTGGAGGAAATGTCCCCCCGGCCCCACGGCGGATATCACCTCCCGGGCAAGTGTTTCCTCGCTGACTTCAATACCGCCGAGAAACCGTTTGACCATGCCGATAATGTCGTTTCCCAGCACCAATTGTGCGGGAGAACAGACCATGGCCATATCCATGTAGCCAACGTCATGAATCAGGTTCAATCCAGCCAGGCCCTGGGCCAGAATGGAAAATGCACTTTCAGCTCCGGCCTGGGCGTCAACAATCTTGGCATCGGTAGATCCTGCCAATCCCCACGTCGGCAAGCCGAAGGAACGGGCAATTTCAGCCTGGGCGGCCAACCCGAGGCTTGCCTCTGGACTGCCTTCGCTGGAAAGACCGGTTGCCATGTCCGGGATACCGACGTTGCCGCTCAGTGCGCACGGACATCCCGGCTTGCGAAGCTGTGCAAGCACAAGGCACATCAGCGATTCGGCAGTTAACTGGGCCACCGCACCGGCGATGGTAACTGGACAGGTGGCCCCCACCAGCACGGAAGGGCCGGGCATCTGGGGCATAAACAGGTCGGCGGAAACAAATATGCGGGAAACCACATCTTCCGGGAAGATCAGCGGTGAAATGGGTTCCGGGTAGGCAAGCAAAAACGGACGCCGTCTGAGATTATCTAGGCCACCGGCTATTTCGGCCGCCATCTCGTAAATCAATTCACATCCGCGCGGGCTGTAAGAGAGAAAGACCTGGGGTTTGACGGTATTTGAAACGACCGCCTCGAATTCGTATAGATCTGCGCTGATCTCAGCCACGTCCTGGGCGGATCCCATGGGCATCACCCAGTCAATATTTGGAAGGGCATCGGCAATGCGCGCTGATCGGGCGATGTCGGCCACCCGGGTCGGTCGGATTTCACGGGTCAGCGCATCCATGGTATTCGGGCTGCCGGTACTGGTACCATAATAGCTTTTGCGCCCTTCGACCTCCAGGGCGGGCTGCCCGCTGCGATCGTAAATGGTAAACCCCTGCGGGGCTGTTGCAAGACACTGCCGGACAATATACTCGGGGATCCTGACATTTTCATCATCAACGATTGCGCCCGCCTGTCGGAGCATCTTACGCGCTTGGGCATGCAGGACTTTGAACCCCACTTTTTCCATAACGAAAAAGGCGGCCCGCTTTATCTCTTCGACCTGCCCGTCAGTCAGCATTCGGAAGCCGGCTGATTGGGCGGTTGTAAAGGATGTCTGAATCATGCGCTATACCCTCCCCCGCACTCCTCCAATCCGGCCGATTCCAGAGCGGTTTTCAAGTTTTTCCGCTTGACCGGCAAAATATTGGATATGCTTCATTATTAAATTGCGGGCACGCGCTGGTCGGTGATTGTAAATGGCATCGATCAGTTGCCTCCAGTCGTCATAGGCCCGGTTGAGGTAAGAGCTGTCAACAGGATCGAACGCATAGGACGGTAAAATCAGGGCGTCGTTTATGGTTTTTATGATGATGGTATACAGGGCATTGCCGCTGATTTCAGCCAGTTTGAGGTGCATCTGTCCTTCGATCTCCAGGATTTCATCATAGTCCGGTACGTCCTGATCGATGAGGTTTTTGCCCTGCATAAAGAGTTTTTCCAGCTGCTGCAGGTTTTTTTTGGATGCCCGTTTTGAGACCAGCTCAACGACGTGTCCTTCGGCCTGGATTCGGAACTCCGTCAGGTCGCTGGGGGTGATCTTTTTTTGTCTGATCAGCAGGTTAAGGCTTTCACATATCCGGCGGGGAACGTTATCGATGACGAAGGCCCCTCCCTGGGCTCCCAGTTTTACCTGGATCAAACCTTTTTGCTCCAGTATCCGCAAGGCTTCCCGCAGGGTTCGCCGACTGATATTAAACAGTCGAATGACTTCCCGTTCAGGAGGCAGCTTGTTGCCGGGTTTCAAGCGTCCGCACAAAATAGCATCTTCGATTTGCTTGGCAACGGCATCATAGGCCCGAACCGGTTTGATTTCTTTAAAGTAATTTAGCATATCATCCACCCTGGTTGAATTATAGAAAGAGGGAACCATTTAATCGTTACTATTATTATATCTGTTTGTCAAGTTTCAGGATATGTTCGTCGAGTCGTGCTGCCAGGCATGATTTTTCCTATATTCTTTAACCACATAATATTTATATAATTATCTGGAATATGCTGGCATATTTCTGGAACGGCGAGTAGAAGTTGCATTTTATTATTTCCTGTGTTAAAGGATATAGAAAATATTACCATTGGTATCACCATTAGGATTGCTGGGTGCCTGACCGTCAAAATTTTCGCTGCAGTTTTATGCTTCTATATTATAGAAATAGTAGCGATTTTCACCGGTTTATATCGTTAAATTCCCTTTTCGAGGCGCAAGTGAAAATTATGTTTGGTAAATCTTCACCATTTTGGACCCGCACGGCGCTTAAAAATTCTTATGATGTTGTTGTCATCGGTGGGGGTATTCATGGATTGGCAGCTGCCTATTTTCTGGCAAAAAATCATGGCGTCAACCGTGTTGCGGTGATTGAAAAAAAATATATCGGTTCCGGTGGATCCGGCCGCAATACCACCATCGTGCGGGCCAACCAGCGCACCAAGGAAAACATTCCCCTGTACAAGGAAGGGCTTGAGCTCTGGCCCCGGCTGATTGCCGAGCTGAATTTTAACATGATGTTCATGCAATGCGGCAACCTGGATTTGGCCCATAGCGAGGAAACTCTCAACAGCCTTCGCATGACGGTTTTGACCGACCAGTTTCTGGGTGTTGAAAATGAAATGATCGACGCTCGCCAATGCAAGGAAATCATCCCCCAGCTGGATATTTCCAGTCGAGCGAAATGGCCCATTTTGGGAGGCATGTATCACGCACCCGGGGGGACGGTCCGACACGATGCGGTTGCCTGGGGACTTGCCAGGGGTGCCTTCCGACTGGGCGTACATATTCATCAGAACACCACTGTTACTGGAATAAAAGTAGAGCAGGGGACCGTGGCGGGGGTGGAAACCGACCATGGGACCATCAAGACCCGGCGGGTGCTCAATGCCACCGGAGGATACAGCCCGCAAGTTTCCGCATTGGTGGGGCTACGTCTTCCCATTCATGTATTGCCGCTGCAGGCCATTGTCTCCGAGCCGCTGAAGCCGTTTTTAAATACGGTTTTTTCTTCCATTGACTACGATTTTTTCAGCAACCAGACCCTGCGCGGTGAAATTGTATGCGGCTCTGACATGGATCACTGGCCCAGTTACACGACGTCCACCACG
>JAOZPY010000375.1 GCA_029932495.1 Desulfobacterales bacterium | reverse complement strand
TGCCGTGCACGATGCCCTGGGGGCCGATGTACATCCAGCCGCCGGCGGTCATCTGACCGTAATTGGCCACCCCCAGGGCCATGGCCCGGTGCCAGTTTTCCTGGTCATCGAAACAGCCCACCATCAAAGCATTGGTGATGATCACCCGGGGGGCCTGCGCCGATGAGGCGAAAAGTCCCACCGGATGTCCCGAGGCCACCACCAGGGTCTGTTTGCGGGTCAGTTTTTCCAGGTAGCGCTTGATCAGCCGGTACTGCATCCAGTTCTGACAGACCTGGCCGGTTTCTCCGTAAGTCACCAG
The DNA here is from genome assembly GCA_029932495.1 of Desulfobacterales bacterium. Classification (GTDB taxonomy): domain Bacteria; phylum Desulfobacterota; class Desulfobacteria; order Desulfobacterales; family JAFDCJ01; genus JAFDCJ01. The sequence goes on along the minus strand of JAOZPY010000375.1, from coordinate 3,361 downwards.
CTCGTAAGGATACAGGGCCACGTTAAAATCCAGGTTGTTGTCGATCATCACCTGAAACGCCCTGCCTTCGATGCACCGCCCCCGGTATTGATCGATGGGTCGGCCCTTGATGGCTCCCGGCGGACGGAAGCGGTAGCCGTAAATGCGTCCGCGGGTCAAAAGCTCATCCAGAAACTCGGCTGCCAGCGTACGGTGCCACTTTTCGGGAACATAGCGCAGGGCGTTTTTTAACGCCAATTCGGTTTCTTTTTGCGTCAGAGCAAAATGCCGGGCCGGCGCCCTGCGGATGCCGGAAACGAATTCCGGTGTTGCCGGAAGCTGCGGAAGTATTTCTTCGAGATGGATGGCCATGGCGGCCTTAATCGTCTTGTTGTCATGCATTTACGATACCTCTTAAAGAAGAAATTTGACCTTGACCGATTGCATCCAAATGTATATGCTTGTATTTACAAGTTTGAAGGCCCGTGTCAATAAAAAAAATAATTTATCTAACTACGTGAAATTGCAATTAAAATAAGTTTTCCCGCACGAATCCTGTCATGACCGAACCAAATGCCATGCAGTACCCGCAAAATGCTGACGGAATTTTTCCAGGCGATCGCCGGCCCTCCCGGGCGGGATCTCCCCAGCCGCTTTATCAGAAGGTGAAAAATTTTATCGAAGAAAAAATTGTCTCCGGCCATTGGCCGCCTGACAGCCGGATACCATCGGAAAACGAACTGGTACAGATCCTGGGTGTTTCCCGGATGACGGCCAACCGCGCACTGCGCGAGCTCACCGCCGAAGGGCAGTTGGTGCGCTTACAGGGGGTGGGTACCTTTGTGGCGCCGCGCAAACCCCAGTCAGCGTTGCTGGAAATCAGGAGCATTGCCGACGAAATCAAGCAGCGCGGGGGAGAGCACAGCTGTGAAATTCTTTTGCTGGACGCGGAAAAAGCACCGGTGGACATTTCGCTGAAAATGGGGATTGCCGCCGGCAGCACGGTCTATCATTCCATTATGGTGCACCGGGACCGGGGGGTTGCCATCCAGCTGGCGGATCGCTATGTCAATCCAGCCGTCGCGCCGGACTACCTCCACCAGGACTTTGCCACGGTCACCCCCAGCGAGTACTTGTGCCGGGTGGCCCCGGTATCCGAAGTCGAACATGTCATCGAAGCCATATTGCCGGACCGGCGGATGCAGCAGGTCCTGAAGATTAAAGCCGGGGACCCCTGTCTGGTCTTGTACCGCACCACCTGGAGCCACGGCGTGGTCGCCACGGTTAATCGGTTTGTATATCCCGGCAGCCGCCATCGAATCGGGGGACGTTTCAAACCGTCATCATCTGCGTATCCCGCTATCGTGTAAGGCCTGGGTCTGAAATTTGAAGAGCGTCGCGGCGCTGTACTCTATCTGAACGGATCGATTCCAGGTATGGGACTCCCCGCCTTCGGGTTTCGATCCCACAGGCAAAGGCCAGGCTTTGGCGGCTGTCAGCGCGGACCCGGCAAACCGGGTGGAGGACAAATTCGAATATGGTATTTTTGACCGTGATTGATGTTTTGCTGACTCTGCAGGCCATTATGATTTTTGGCATCATTGTGTTTACCCTGGGCTTTGCCGCCACAAGTTTGAAAGAACGGGAGCCGCGGGCCGCTTTCATCGCCGCCGTCCTTTCGCTGGCCCTGCTTGCCATTGAAGCGGGTATTTATTGCCTGTTTCGTTCCGGCTTTTTTTTCACCCCGCCAGGCGGCATCCTGCTGCTGGGCGCCTGGACGGCGGCCGCTGTCGGTGGCGTTTTTCTGCTCCGGTGCACCGGCCCCAATCCCGGAGCGCTCAAAGGCGTTGCGGGATATATCACTGGAGGTGTCAGTCGCTTTGATGAGCGCGAGCAGGTCTTTGCCCGGGAGCGTGCCATTCGGCCGGGTACTGACGATTACCAAGAGTTTTACAAAGCCCACCCGAACCTGGAGGAGGTGGACGCCAAACGCCGGACTGCCGGCGGAATTCTGGGAACCGCCGGTATCGTTGACCGCCCCCGCGAGGTTCCCAACGTTTCCGCCATGCTGGCCGCTTTTTCGATTCCACCGCATTTCGGACATCCCGCAAGCTACCATCCTGAGACCCAGACGGATGACGATCAGCGAAAAGAAGTCAACGGCACCCTGCGCTGGAAGCTCAATGCCGAGACCTGTTTTGCTTACTGGGCAAAGGTCGGCACCGACTGCAACGTCTGTATGCGGGTGTGCCCCTGGAGCCACCCGCGGACTTTTCCGCATCGCGTGGTGATTTCCCTGGTAGCCCGCAACAAGTGGGCGCGCCGGCTGTTTTTTTATATGGATGACATTTTTTACGGCAAAAAACCGCGGTCCAAACCCACACCCAATTGGGCGCAGTATAATTGACGGGCGGCAGGCCGCCGGACCGGGAAACAGTTATAGCCATGAAAGGAACTTAAACATGCAACTGAATGCGCGACTCAACTGGACCGAGGAAATGCAGTTTGTCGCACGGGCGGGAAATGGACCGGCGGTGGTGCTTGACAGCAACGAGGGCGGCAGCGGCACCAGCCCCATGGAGCTGCTTTTAATCAGTGTGGCGGGATGTTCGGCCATCGATGTCATCATGATTCTGCAAAAAAAACGTCTTGATGTGACCGGTTTCCAGGTCAATATCTCCGGTGTACGTGCCGAAGAATATCCCCGGCCCTATACGGACATTCAAATCGAATTTGTTGTTTCCGGCCGGGGGATTCGCCCCCGGGCCGTGGAGCAGGCCATCGCGCTTTCGGAGACAAAATATTGCGGCGCTATTGCGTCTCTAAAAACCAGGGTCAAGACCACTTATCGCATCGTGGAATCCTGATGGATCACAAACAAAATGAAAACAGGGCAAGGCCTTGTAATAATTTTTATTCTTGTTATACAAACCGGGTGATAGGCACCCGGTTACATGTTCAACATTTAAAGCACTGGCATGCTTTTGCCTTTGCGGCCAATGGCCGAAAATTCAAGCCCCCTGCTTTGCCGCGGGTCGTTGACTCAGGGTGGAAGAAAAAGTCTGATTTTTGCAGTGGAAACATTTGACCACACATACCGTGAATATCTTTTAAAGCTGGAACAGATCGATCTTGTGCGTCGCGCGGACGCTCTGCAACTCCAATTCAAGTCCGGCCGGATCATGATTCCATTTTTTGGCTGTCCGCATTATATCGCCAAACAGGGTGTTGGGGATTCCGATGGCAAAACGCCAACACCGGCGGTCGCAACGGTGCTGTTGAGTTATGTGCTTCGCAACGAGCGTACCCGGCCCCCGGCTATGGAAAAAATATCCTTCAAGGATTTCAAGGGGGCCGGCCCGCTGGTCACCAGTTTTGCGAA
>JAOZPY010000374.1 GCA_029932495.1 Desulfobacterales bacterium | reverse complement strand
TGGGCGTTGCGACGTCAAGGTCCCCCTTGCTGATGCGCCGGCTTTCGGCTACCAGAGCTTCAATGGGGCGGCTGTACCGACCGGCGAGAAAAATCATGTTGACCACTGCCAGCAGCAAAACCGCCAGGGCGATGGCCACGATCCATACCCGCATCTGTTTTAATTTTCCGAGCAGGTCGTTTTCAGGTACCACCACGGTAATATAGAGCCTACGGTCCGGAGAAAGTGAATAGGTCCGCACCCCCACCCACCAGACACTGCCGCCGCTTTCAACACGGTAAGCCTCACCACCGACAATGTCCTCCCGGCGATAGGCCTGCATGGTATCCATCAGCACCGGCACCCCAAGTTGCTCCGGTGTTTTTAGCAAGGCAGCCTTGAGCATTGCAGGGTCTGAAAAAAGTGGATGGTGCGGCAGTCCGATCACCCGAAAGTGATTGTCAGACAGCACGACCACCTGCCCGTGTTCGCTGACCTTCAGCCCCATGGTAAACTTGGTAATATCGATAAGCAACAGATCAAAGGCGATGACTGCCTGTATACCGTCTGCCGTTTCAAAAGCCAGTGAGGCCGTCATGCCCAGATCCTTGGTTGTAAAAAAAATATAGGGGTCGGTCCAAAAAACCGGGGATGGCCCGTATGCGCCGTCAGATGGACGGCGAGACTTCCGGCAGCCGATCGCCCCTTGGTACCAGGGGCGTTTATGCGGATCGTAGTTCAACTCTTTCCAGCTGACCAGCGGCACCGGGTGATCGGGTGACCAGCGGGTCAGCCGCGACCGACCGCCCCACCGGGCAGTGCGGGTCTCACGGTTCAGCCATTCATCTTCGGTATGCAGCAGCAGGTATTCACGCCCCCTGGCATCGGCCAGCAGCACAGATGATATCTGGGGAAAATTTTCAACCAGCGGCATAAACAGGCGGTTTAGCGCCACACGGTCACTGACGTCCAGCAGCCCCTGCCCGCCCCACTGGGCCGCCACGCGCAACTGCCGAATTACGGGGTTAAAAAAAGCGTCCAGTTCACTTTCGGTCTGTCCCGTGGTCTGGTTGATCAGGGAACGGGAAAGCATTTTAACCGACTGGCGGATACCCCAGCTGGTGGTGATAAAAATCGCAGCGCTGAACACCAAGATCACGATCAACAGATTGGACAGTAAACTGCGTCGGATGCTGATGGTTTTTTTTTCTGTCATGTCTGCAGTCTTTCTCAATTCTGGCGATACCCCACCGGAAAAAGCGAAAAAACAGAGTATCGTATCTCAATGGGTCCGTTGTCAGTTGCCCGTTGCCTGTTGGGCGGCATCATGCCTTTTGCGGATCAGGAGCGCAAAAAACCGTCTATCATTTTTGCCATCTCGTCGATCCGGCCGGGGGCCTGCCAGATAACCGTCGGATCGGCACCGAACCACGTCAGCTGCCGCTTGGCATATCTCCGACTGTCCCGCTTCAGGATGCGCACCGCCTCATCCCACGGCAGACGGCCTTCAATAAAGTCCACCATGTGCCGGTAGCCGATGGACTGCATAGATTTAAGCTTCGGCACGTATCCCATTTCAAGAAGTCCTTTGACTTCCGCAAGCAGCCCCGCACCAATCATGGCATCCACCCGTTCATTAATGCGTTCGTAAAGACGCTGCCGATCCATACTCAGTCCGAAGGTCAGCGTCGCAAAGGGGTTTTCGGCAAACCGGTGCCGGTGCTGATGCCTGGAGATTGTTCCCCCGCCCGCCTCAAAGGTTTCCAGCGCCCGGACAATGCGATAGGTATCGTTGGGGTGCAAACGCGCAGCGGCTTCGGAATCACATTCTTGCAAACGCTCGAAAAGTGTTCGGCTGCCAAGCTGCTCAGCCTGCTTTTTTAAACGCCGGCGAATGTCAGGTGCCACCGGCCGGGCGGCAAACAAGCCGTGCAGCAGCGCCTTGATGTAAAGACCAGTGCCGCCAACCACAAAAGGCAGCCGCCCCCGCTGGTGCAATTGCGCAATCACGTCCCGGCCCAGCTGCGAAAAAAGCCGGGCGTTAAAATTTTCATCCGGCTCTATGATATCGATCATGTGATGGGCAACCCGGGCACGTTCGGCAGCCGTAGGTTTGGCGGTGCCGATATCCATCCGGCGATAAATTTGCATGGAATCTGCACTGATGATCTCGCCGTTGAATTTGCGGGCGATTTCAATGGCTGCCGCTGTCTTGCCGATGCCGGTGGGACCGCAGATGACAATGACTTTCGCTTTTTCACGTGCTGGTGCCATGGCGATAAAAATGGGCGCGCAGTTAGAAAATATACTTTAAAAATTAAGGATTCACGTGGACCAAAAACGCTGTGAAAGTTTTAGAAAACAAGCCCTTGAACCAGCCTGCGAGCGCATTCCCCGCAGTTTGCTGCGGGGTTAGCGAGTGAAATAAAATAGATATTTCCCTTACTGGGAAGATCCCTTGCAGCTTGCTGCAGGGAGCTTCAATCCTTGGCCCTCGAATCCCTGAACCCTTTTCTCCAGCTGGATCTACCCGATGGTGTTTTTAACGATGCCCACCAATTTTTCAGGGTCAAAGGGTTTTTTGACGAAAGCCACCGCGTCTTTGATGGCGTGATCCCCGTCAATTCCACTGACCACGATAACCGGGATATTTCTCAGTTTTTTGTCCTGTCTGAGCTTGCGGTAAAATCGAGGGCCCCACTCGCCGGGCATCTGGAGATCCAGGGTGATCAGATCAGGTTTTTCCCGTCTGACCACATCCAGCCCCTCCATGCTGCTGCCAGCGTTGCAGGTTTCGTAACCATTGTCGCTAAAGACGGCCTGAAGGTATTTCACCACCACCGGATCATCATCAATGATTAGAATTTTTTTTGCCATGTCTGACCTCACCGTTTTGAGTTTTACCTAAATTGAGGGTTTCAAATCAGGTCGCGGCCTGCTTTTGTCTTCTGCCGCCTATCCGTTGTCCGCCTGGCCCCTTACATGGCACTGTCCGCACATGACCGGTCCTTTTCCATCTTTCTCGTGGCAACCCTTGCAATTGGTGTGAAACGCTTTCATCAATCCCGGTTGACTGCCGGAAGATTCCAGCCCATGGCAGTCCGAGCAGTTCTCGTCTTCAGAAGATTCATCTTCCACCCGTCTGCCATCCTCATATACATGATGGCACTCATTGCACTCGTCGATCCCGGCGGTTTCGTTGTGCTGATCATGATTGAAAACCGCTGCCGGGCGCTGCGGCGTTTCAAACGCCGGATCATTGACCACAACCATGTCTTCCTGACTTAAGGCGCTTGTCAGGATCAGCAGAAACGCCATCATTGACATCATTATGAATACAATGCCTCGTTTCATCGGACTGCCTCCTTTGGACCAGCCTGCAAGCGTATCCCCCGATGGCCTGCGGTAAACAATTTCCAGTTAAGCCGGTTTTTCCATCACCTCGTACAGGATATCACCGATAAATTTCAGTTCCATGCCCAGGCCATAGTGAGTGTTGATGTCTTCCAGGCCGCTGTGACAGTTGTGGCAGGGCGCGATGAGCACTTCCGCACCACGTGCTTTGGCATCAAACAACTGATCGGCCTTAACCCGATTGCCTTCCATACGTTTCAACTTGAATGGCGGGCCGCAGTTAATCACCCCGCCGCCGGCGGCACAGCAGTAATTGTATTCACGATTGGGATGCATTTCCACCAGTT
>JAOZPY010000373.1 GCA_029932495.1 Desulfobacterales bacterium | reverse complement strand
AAATTTCCGGTGAGACATAAACCAGTTCGACATCCCGGTAGTTTTTCATCAGGTAGCTCAGCGAACGCACTGTTCGGCCGCGCTTCAGGTCTCCGACCATGGCGATCTTTTTGCCATCCAGCCCGCCGATGGTACGGAACTCTCTTTCCAGGGTATAAATGTCCAGCAGGGCCTGGGTGGGATGCTGGTCGGGACCCGAACCGCCGTTTAAAACGGGCACGGGACGGCTGGTCTGATTCAGTACCCAGGCGGTTTTTTCGGCAAACCCGGCCTCGGGATGCCGCGAAATGATCAGATCCACGTAACTGGCAAAGGTGCGAATGGTATCTTCCTGGGATTCACCCTTGACCTCGGAGCTGGTTGAGGTCCCCCGGATTTCGGATACCGTCAGCCCCAGGATATGGCAGGCATTTTGAAAGGAAAGAAACGTGCGGGTGGAAGGTTGCACGAAATACAGCATGGCGCGCTTGTGGGGCAGCAGGTGCCGAAGCTTGCTCTGCCCGACCCGGGTTTTGGCCAGCAGACGGATCATGTCGGCAAGCTTGCACATGTAATCCAGAAAAGGCCGATCAAATTGCTGGGCGTAAATTACATCGAGCAACCGGTCATCGCGCCTGAAAAAATCCAGTTTTTCATCCACGGGCCGGGCATAAAATTCATCCCATCCCTCAAAGTCCTGACGGGTCTGTTCGGCGTATTTTACCATATTTTTTCTCCTCGGAAGCCTCATTAAGTCCAGGGCGGACATCCCGGGCACCATTTTGCAGCAGTACTGTTTTTACTGCGGACAAGAACACTTTAGATGTGACCTATGACAAAATTACCGCCGCCTGTCAAGCACCGGTTGCCCCGGTGCGGGTATTCTGGCGGGTTGGGGCTTCATATCCCGGCCGGTCTTTGAAATCGAACTTGATCAGGAGCTGTTTTTCTGTCATATTTCAGTTTAATGCGGCATTTGCAATTGTCGGGCTATTTGAGGAACATAATATGTCTTTTGAACAACTGGAAAAAACGATCCTGGAAAAAATCAACGCCGCTGTCAATGAAGTGCTCGGCCAGCCTCCCCAACAGCTTGAAATCGGGTTTCCGCCCGACCCGCAAATGGGCCATTTTGCGGTGGGCTGCTTTCCCCTGGCAAAGCAGTTCCGCAAATCTCCGGCGCAAATTGCAGGAATCATTGCCGACCGTTTGAAACCGGATGCGGTCATCCAAGAGGCTGTCGCCGCCGGCCCCTACATCAATCTTAAAATTGAAAGCCAGGTGCTTTTTGGAGATTTGTGCAATCGGATAATTCATGAAGGTACAGCCTACGGCACGTCAGCCATGGGCCGCGGCAAACGGGCCATGGTGGAATACCTGGCCCCCAACACCAACAAGCCTTTGCACCTGGGCCACTTGCGCAACGGGGCGCTGGGCATGTCGGTGGCCAACATGCTGGAGGCCACCGGCCACCGGGTTATCAAGGCCAATCTGGTAAATGACCGCGGCGTTCATATCTGCAAAAGCATGCTGGCCTGGCAGCGCTGGGGCAATGCAACAACGCCGGAATCCGAGGGTATCAAGGGCGATCATTTTGTGGGCAATTTTTACGTGCGCTATTCTCGGGAGGCCGAAAAAAACCCTCAGCTGGAAAACGAAGTCCAGCAAATGCTCCAGCAGTGGGAAGCCGGCGACCCGAAGATTGTTGAGCTGTGGAAAATGATGAACGGCTGGGTCTATGATGGCTTTGCCGAAACCTACCGCCGTTTCGGGCTGGAATTTGACGTTTTTTATTATGAGTCCGAGACCTATAAACTTGGCAAAGACATTATCCAGCAGGGAATTGAAAAAAAGGTTTTTTCCACGGATGCCTATGGAAATACCGTCTTTATCCTGCCCGAAAAAGTTTTCGGCCGGGATAAGAGCGATGGGCTCAAAAAAGTCACCGTCCTGCGACCTGACGGCACCAGTCTGTACATTACCCAGGATATCGGTACCGCCATTTTGAAAATCACCGATCACAACCTGGATTACTCCATTTACGTGGTGGGCAGTGAGCAAGAATATCATTTCAAATGCCTGTTTGCGATCCTGGAAGCCCTGGGATATGAATGGGCCCGCAACTGTTATCATTTATCTTACGGCATGGTCTATCTGCCGGAAGGCAAAATGAAATCCCGGGAAGGCAAAATCGTCGACGCTGATGACCTGATCACCGAGATGGTCAAACTGGCTGAAGCTGAAATTCGCCAGCGGGACCCCCAGGGCCGGCTTGCGGAAGATGAAATAAAAAACAGGGCTGAAGTCATCGGCGTGGGGGCCATCAAATTCTACCTGCTGCGGGTCAGACCGGCCCAGAGCATTAATTTTGACCCGGCCGAATCCATCTCGTTTGACGGGTTTACCGGGCCCTATTGCCAGTACGCCTATGCCCGGATCAGCGGCATCCTGGAAAAGGCGAAGCCTGCCCGGCAGCAAAGCGCCGGAACCGATTATAGCCTGCTGGGAAATGCAGAAGAACTGCAGTTGTTGCAGCAACTGTCCCGGCTGCCCGGCGAGCTGAAAAATGCTGTGCAAGATTTTAATCCGTCAAAAATTGCCGTGTATATCTTCAACACGGCCAAGGCCTTCAACCAGTTTTACAACAAACACCCCGTATTGAAGGCTGAAAACGAACAACTGGTAAACGCCCGGCTGGGGCTGATCCGGGCGGCGGCCGTGGTGCTGAAAAAGGGCCTGAACCTGCTGGGCGTCGAGGTTCTGGAAAACATGTAACCATTGCGCTGACGCGCAGTGCGTGCGTTGTCAGTTGCCAGTAGTTGGTGGTTTTTTTTGCCCGCAAGCCCTTGAACATATTCTATACCTATAAAAAATCGCACCTGCTATGAAATCCAGGATTCTCATCAAAATCGGCGGCCGGGCCTTTGAAGGCGAAAAAGGTTTCCGGGAACTGGCCGCGGCCATTGAATCTCAGCCGGCCGCAGAAATGATCATCGTCCATGGCGGCGGGGCGGAAATTTCCCGGGCCCTCAAAGCTGCGGGAAGAAAAACCCGGTTTGTCGACGGCATCCGGGTAACCCGGGCCGCAGATATCAAAATTGTCGAAGACGTGCTCACCGGAACCATCAACCGGCGCATTGTTTCCTGGCTGCGCGCCAATGGCATCGCGTGCAGGGGCATATCCGGCAAAACCGGGAACCTGCTGATTGTCCAGCCGCTGACCCGAGGCGGCCATGACCTGGGATATGTGGGTCAAATCAGGCAGGTCAACGCCGGCATCATCCTGGCGGCCATCGAAAATGGGCAGGTGCCGGTGGTCTCCCCCATCTCCGCTGACGAAAAAGGTGCCAGCTACAACGTCAACGCCGACAGCGCGGCAGCCGCCCTGGCGGCGGCCGCCCATTGCAGCGATCTTGTTTTTGTCACCGATGTTCCCGGGGTCCTGGCAGACGACAAACTTTTGCCGTCACTTTGCGTTGGCGAAGCGCGGACGCTGATCGCCCGGGGAACCATCCGGCACGGCATGGTCGCCAAGATGGAAGCGGCCTTTGAGGCCTTGAACCAAAATGTGCCCCGGGTACATATCCTCCAGTGGCATGGCCCGGCGACACTGAACAGTATTGTCAACCGGGAATCAATTGCCGAAACCAACATCCATGCATAGACCCTGCATTTGGGCTTCCATCCATCTTTGAAGAAGATAGAACACT
>JAOZPY010000372.1 GCA_029932495.1 Desulfobacterales bacterium | reverse complement strand
GTGCATCTTCTCTGCCGGGCTCTCACGATAAATTGTTTGAGGAATCGCGCCGCAGGAGAATAACGGCATTATGGGAAGTTTTCTTTTTAAGGGAGGCATCCATGATTGCACCGGCTTATAGCTCCATGTCCGCACTGCGCGCCTACCGTACTCAGATGGGGGTCACCGCCGACAATATCGCCAATGTCAACACGGCGGGTTTTAAAAAAAGTCGGGTTGCCCTGGAGGAGGAGGCTTCCGGCGGGGTACGGGTGAACATCGAGCGCGTCAATACACCCGGCAGTCGGTATACGGAGCGGCAACGAGCCGCGGATGTCGAAAAAGAAACCTCGAACGTCCAGCTGGAAGAAGAACTTCCCCGGATGATGGTGACCCAGCGGGCCTATGAGGCCAACCTGAAGGCTTTGCAGACCTATGACGGGATGCTCGGCTCCCTGCTTGATATTTTGGGGTGAAGCTGAAATCCCTTTTTCCCCACCTGCCATTGGATGTTCGATGTTCAATGTCTTTCTTTGCGTTCCTCAACGTTTCTCTTTTTCCCGATTCAATTTGCCTGCCCCCGATGACGCCAAAATGATTCTTGCTTTTTTTAGCTGTTCAGTACTATTAATATGAGCAGAATTGATCTGAAAGGAAAGTGAGCTATGACCGCAGGGATCTCCAAGAAAAGCCCCTTTTCATCGGCGCAGGAAGCGGCTATCTCCGCCCGGCGCTATATCGATGTGCCGCAATGCAAATCTGAATCTTACCGATTGGCCTTTCAGGACCCGGATTTTCTTCTGAAAGACGCCTTGAGGCCGGTACGGCTGCAGCTTGAACTGCTTAAACCCGAATTGATTTTGCAGGAGCAGCATATCGCGTCAACAGTGGTGGTATTTGGCAGCGCCCGGATCCCGGATCCGCAAACAGCCGAGGCAAACCTGGTGTCGGCCCAGGCCGCGTACCGCGAAAAAGAAGATGACCCGCAGCTGGCCCGCAAGGTGGCCCGGGCCCGGCGCGCTCTTGATAACAGCCGCTATTATGAAGAAGCGCGTAAACTGGGCGACTTGATCTCAAGCAATACCGGCAAGGATAAACTGGTGGTGATTACCGGCGGAGGGCCGGGCATCATGGAAGCGGCCAATCGCGGGGCCCACGATGCGGGTGTCCCCAGCATTGGGATGAACATCGTGCTGCCCCATGAACAGGCCCCCAACCCCTATATAACGCCGGATTTAAATTTTCAGTTTCATTATTTCGCCATTCGTAAAATGCATTTTTTGATGCGGGCCAAAAGTCTGGTGGCCTTTCCCGGGGGGTTTGGTACCCTGGACGAATTGTTCGAGACCCTGACTTTGATCCAGACCCGCAAAGTTCACCCCATTCCGGTGCTGCTGTTTGGCAAATCATTCTGGCAGCGGGTGATCAATTTTGAAGCTCTGGTGGAAGAAGGGACCATTTCCGAACGGGATCTGGAACTGTTTTCGTATGTTGAAAGCGCACAGGAGGCCTGGGAGCTGATCGCCGCGGCGGTAAAATGAGGCTTTTTGCGCGACATTAAAGTTAAGCGGGTGCTCGGCAGTGAGGGGGCAAGGCAGGGCGGCACATCCGGAATCGGGACAGGAGACGGGGCCGTGAAAGCGTTAATAATATATTTGATAATGGGATTAGGCTGTATTTTCGCTTCTGCGGTATATGCGGACATATACCAGTGGACAGATGAAAACGGCGGCAATTGGTATTCTAAAACAGCTCAAGTTGGCTGCGCTGGATGTCACCAAAATGGGCAATAAACATTTGTGCCTGTTGCTTTAAAGCTTCGATGGCCAGTCGGTTGGCTATTTTCCAGCGGTACAGCTCATTTTGCAGGTGGCGACTATCCTGCGCCAGAGCACGGACTACCTGCGTTCGGGCCGGGCCCCAGAGCAGATGGGCTTCTTTGGCCGGCAGTCCCACTCTCGTAAAGCGCCACTGGCAATAGCGCTGCCACCATTGGGAATCAATCTGTGCGTTGGCCTTTGCGCCTTCAAAATAAAAGCATGTCCATTCCAGTTGGGGCAGTGGGATGTGCAAATCCCTGGCCACATCACGCAAGACCAGTTTTCCTTCGACCGTGTGCCGGTCAAATGCAATCCAGAAAGGGAAAACTTCTTCGGGCGGCGCCATAACTTTAATGGGGGGGATGGGGCCGGTTAATGCAAGATAGGCTGCCGCCCGAACAACGATCCTGTCACGTGGCAGGCCTTCATTTCTAAAGCGCCTGGCATTGCGGATCAATGCCGCCTGCCGGTCGGATTGCTCCCGGCCTGCAATCCATTGCCAGAAGTCTTCCGGGCGCTTTATGGCGCCGGCAACGATTTTGATATGTTGATCTTCCGGGGAGCCGTTCAGCACCGAGGTGTCGCCTTCAGAAAGGGCATGGGCGAGATAGCCGAGGCCTGTGGCATCCCTGCATTTGGCTGCACGGGTCACCTTGATCAGGGCGGCCACCTTGCTGTGAAATTTCTTGTTGAAAATAAGTTCGGCGCCCAGGGGCCAGCATTCTTCAAAGGTGATGATGGCCGTACGGGTCGTGTACCAGCTATTCTCCCCCTCGTTTTCCATCAGGGCGCTGGCGGTGGTGACAAGATCGACATGACCGCGGCGAACCGCCTTTTGCAGCAGTGAGCGGTAGCGTGCCCGGCTATGGGGGCGGCTTTTTATCATGCAACGGGCTGACCTGCCTTCAGCGCAAGACGTTTTTGCCTACTGGCGCCCCCTGAATCCCGGCGGTTCGGGCGCCAGAATGGCGATTTCATTATTGTCTTCGATAAAAACCGTTGTCCATTGTTTGCTTGAATACCATATTCCGATCCGTTGACCTTCATTGTTAAGAATAATGGATCCATACGGAGGATACCCGTAGATATTGTTCATTTGCGACACCCAGTTTCTAAGCAGAGGCGTGGTCAGATGAACTTCTTTCCACATTCCCGGCCGCAGTTTGTATTTGTCCAAAATTCCGATAATCGCATTGGGGACCTTGCCCTGCCCGGTGGTGTAATACCTGTAGCCGGGAAGCACCTTGTAGGTTTGAAATATGTCGTTAACCTCACGGTCCCGTTTCAGCTTGCCGTATTTGAAACTCGGCAGCCCCAGAGATTTTAAATTTGGCAAATCCAGTGCTGCGGCACCGGGCACCAGCACCATCAGAACCAGAAAAATTGACACCCAGCCTGCGTTTTTATTGAGACGACCCATGGCCTCCACCTTGTTGTGTTCTGCAGTGGCAAATAATTTTCAGCGTTGCAACATTTTAAGGTAATCCTAAGACCTAATGTTGAAGCAGACCCTTCAGGGCTGATAATACCATGGTTGTGTATCAGAAGTTTGGCAGAAAAGCCAGCAGGAATACCCGGTATCTTAAATCAGAGGCCATGTTATTTTTTTCTGGCGGCATCGGATGTGCTTGAAAAATTTTTTGGCCGGCTTATACTGTTTGTCAGCCCGGCATTTGATAATCCATCGTTCTAGGAGTGGGTCATGAAGTTTAATCACAGTGTACTTATTCGTCAACCGGTTGAAAGCGTTTTTAAGTTTGTTGCCCATGTCGAAAACAATGTCCAATGGCAATCTGACATTCTGGAATTGAAAATGACAACCCCGGGCCCCATGCAGGTCGGATCCACTTACCGTTGCGTCAACCGGTTCATGGGCCGGCGGATTGAGACCG
>JAOZPY010000371.1 GCA_029932495.1 Desulfobacterales bacterium | reverse complement strand
TGAAGGACTGTGAAATCACTTCCCTTGTCAAGTCCGCCCATGATCAGAACCACCGGCCCGGGAAAGCATGCCAGGGCCTGTATCACCGCATCAACGTTGGTGGCCTTGGAGTCGTTGAAGTATTCAACCCCATTGATCGTGGCCACGTATTGAAGCCTGTGGGGCAGGCCGCTGAAATTTTCCAGCGCCTGCCGAATAGCCGAAGGCTGTGCCCCGGCCGCCAGGGCTGCCAGACTGGCGGCACAGGCATTTTCCAGGTTGTGCCGACCTCTGAGTTTAATACGGGAGATATCCAGGGACCATTGGGGCGCATTTTCCGATGGCCGGCCACCGGTGGTCTGCCTGAGCACAACGGACGGATCGGTCCGCAGAAACAGGTGCCGACTGTTCAAGATCGCTCCCGGTTGATCAACGGCTGCATTCGGATAGATCCACTTGCGGCTTTTGATATTTTGCACCAGGGAGCATATCAGACGGTCAGTGCCGTTTATGATTGCAATGTCTTCTGGTTGCTGGTTTTCAAAAAGCCGCATTTTTGAAGCCGCATAGGCTTCAAAGTCCGGATAGCGGTCGAGGTGATCTCTCGTAATATTGAGCAGAACCCCCACCGCGGGCCTGAAAGTGTGGATCGTGTCCAGCTGAAAACTGCTGATTTCCACCACGATAATTTCTGCGGCCTGCGGCCCGTCGACATAGCCGATCAGGGGCCTGCCAATGTTGCCCCCCACAAACACCTCCAGGTCCGACCCCTTGAGCATGCGGCCCACCAGTTCGGTGGTGGTGGTCTTGCCGTTGGTCCCGGTGACGGCGATAATGGGTTGGGTGATAAACCGGGAAGCCAGTTCAATTTCTCCCAGCACCGGTATCCCATTTGCCCGTGCCTGTTGAACCGGCGCAATGGTATGTGCAACCCCCGGACTGATGACAATCAGCTGTGCCTCCAGAAAGGTGGACAGGCGGTGCTCACCGAGCTCCAGGGTCACCCCCATTTCCCGCAGTGTCGGGATAGACGGACCCAGTTGACTTTCAGCGGCTGCATCGCTGACCACCACCGCAGCGCCCCTCTTTTTAAGGAAGCGTGCAGTGGCAATTCCGGTTTTGCCGAGCCCGACGACGACAACTTTTTTTTCAGCAAGCTCCATTCAGATCCTCTGAACGACGATGTCCAATCTGACCGCCCCGCCTTTCCTGGCAGGAGGGCAGGGCCTGGGCAAAAGACGGGACGGCCAGGACTTGGCATTGGTGGTTCAATTGCTCAATTGCATGCATAATGAATCGATCACTCATATGATAATGCTTTAAAATTATACATTAACCCTGCACCCTGGACCTTGAACCCTGTACCGATGCATTTATCTCAGTTTTAGTGTACTCATGGCCAGCAGTGCCAGCGCAATGGCAATGATCCAGAAACGAACGATTACCTTCGGCTCCGGCCATCCTTTTAATTCGAAATGATGATGCAGCGGCGCCATTTTGAATATCCGTCTGCCGGCCGTCATTTTAAAAAAACTTACCTGAAAGATAACTGAAAGCGCTTCGATCACAAACAGGCCGCCGACGAGCAGCAGCAGGATTTCCTGTTTGGTAATAACGGCCACGGTTCCCAATGCGGCTCCCAGCGGCAGTGAGCCGACGTCGCCCATGAAAATTTGAGCCGGATAGGCATTGAACCACAAAAAACCGAGTCCGGCACCGGCCATCGCCCCGCAAAAAATGGCGATCTCTCCGCTGCCGGCCACATAATTGATCTGCAGGTAATTGGCGATTTTGACGTGGCCGGCAACATAGGCAAAAATCATATAGGTCGCCGCCGCCACGATCACCGGGCCAATGGCCAGTCCATCCAGACCATCCGTCAGGTTGACGGCATTGGAAGTCCCCACGATCACCAGGACTGCGAAAATGATGTATCCCCACCCCAGTTCCGGTGTCAGCTGTTTAAACAGGGGAATGGTCACCCGGGTGGAAAAATTCGGGCTGGTGTAAAGCAAAAGGCCGACCCCCGTTGAAATGATCACTTGCAGCAGCAGCTTTTTGCGCACCGACAACCCCTTGCTGTGTTTTTTGATCTGCATCAGGTAATCATCAATAAAGCCGATCAGGGCGTAGCCGATCACAGCTATCAGCACGATCCAGACGAAGCCGTTGGTCAAATCGCTCCACAGCAAAGTGGAAACGGTGATGGCCCCCACGATGAGCACACCTCCCATGGTGGGCGTGCCGGCCTTGTCGTGATGAGTTTTGGGACCGTCATCGCGGATATATTGTCCCACCTGCATTTGTGTCAATTTGTTGATCATCCAGGGGCCCAGAAAAAAACAGATAAAAAAGGCCGTCAAACTGGCATAGATGGTCCTGAACGTGATGTAGCGAAATACGTTCAGGGCCGAAAGCGTCGTATGTAGCGGGTATAACAGGTGATACAGCATAATAATGGTTGCCTATGTTTTAACTGCCGGATTCATTACTCCACGTTTTGAGTCCTTCCACCACTTTTTCCATGGCCAGTCCCCGGGATCCCTTTACCAGCACCCAGTCGCCGGGCTGAAGCTGGCGCCGCAAATCTGCAATAATCTGTTCCTGGGTGGCCGCGGTTGTATTCGCAGGCGGCATGCCCTCCGCTCGGGCGCCGGAGACCACGGCATTGGCAAACTCGCCGCAGGCCCACAGCCGACTGATCCCCGCGCGGGCGGCTTCGGCCCCGATTTGTCTGTGCAGGGATTCGGCCTGCTCTCCCAACTCAAGCATGTCGCCGGCCACAAAAACAGCCCGACTGCCGGCAGCCATTGTTTTCAGTGTCGCGATGGCGACTTCCATCGAAGCCGGATTGGCATTATAGGTATCATTTATAATGGTGATGTCGTTGGCCAGATGCACCAGATTCATACGGTTTGAAACCGGGCTGAAATCTTCAAGGCCGGCCTTGATGACCGCTGTCGGCAATTCCAGCAACTGCCCCACCGCGGCGGCGGCCAGCGCATTGGCGACCATAAATCGACCCGGTGAATTTAAATGAACCGCCAGGCGCTCACCGGCCATAGACAGGGTGAATGTGATACCGCCATCGGTTTCGGCCACTTTTGCGGCACGGACTGCTGCCCGGGAAGACAGACCAAAAAAAAGTACTTCGCGGTCTGTCTCCCGGGCCAGCTGCACGACCCTCGGATCATCCGCATTAAGAGCGGCTTTGCCATTATGCCCGAGGCTTTTGAGCAAATCTCCCTTTTCACGCTGGACCCCTTCTACAGATCCCAACCCCTGCAGGTGGGCCGGACCGATGTTGGTGATCACGGCGATGTCCGGTGCGCAGATGGCCGCCAACCTGGAGATTTCACCGGGGCTGTTGGTCCCCAATTCCAGTACCGCCCACTGATGGGCGGGTGTGAGCCTGAGCAGTGTCAGGGGCAGTCCGATTTGATTGTTGAAGTTACCGGCAGGCACCAGCGTGTTAAATTGCCGGGCCAGCACGCAGGCCGTCATCTGCCGGGTGGTGGTTTTGCCGTTGGATCCCGTGATGGCCACCACACGTACCTGGGTACGGCGACGATTGAAAGCCGCCAGATTCCCCAGGGCACGGGTGGTGTCGTCCACCACGATACAGGTAACATTGGCTGCCTGCCATTGCGCCAGGGGGAACTGCTCGATTCTTTCGCGGTTGATCACCAGACCGCGGATACCCTGCTCAATCACATTTG
>JAOZPY010000370.1 GCA_029932495.1 Desulfobacterales bacterium | reverse complement strand
GCCGCCGCATCAGGTGTGCCCAAAACGGGGTTGAAATAGGTGCGCGGTGAAAAAAGCAGATGAAAGCGCGCATGCGCATCGGTTGACGCGCCCGGGAAAAAACTCATGTTAAAGCTGTAAATACCCAGCCGGTCATAGGCGGCCATTAACCGGGTCAGGCCTGTGGCGAGATCAAGCAGATCATTGTCGGTGAGCTCCAGGGTGCAGCAGGTCCCCTTGACGATGGCCATTACATCTCCGGCAACCCCCAGGGGGGCATAGACACTGAGCCAGGCCGTGCGACCGATTCTTCCCAGAAAACGCTCTCCCCGGGATTCTTCAGCCTCCAGCAGATCATCCCAGTAATTGCTCGCGTTGGTTTGCGTGTATTTTCGAGCGGCCTCCAGTGTCTCCCGCAGCCGGTTGGGCGCCATACAGCTGGCAAACACCTGGAGATGGGGGTGGATCAGGGAGCTGCCGGAAGGCGGCATGTAGTTCCAGCTGATCAGGTGATAGACCGATTCGGGGTGCCCGATGGCCTGCAGGTGTCGGAAAAACTGCATGGCCAGTCGAAATCCATCGGCAATCCGCTGGGGCTCAAATTCAACCATGGGGATGTAATGGCGGTTGCCCAGGGTGGCGACCGCACTCAGACGGTCATAGGGGGCGATGTTGGGAAACAGCACCTTGTCGCCTGAAGTCATGCGGCCGTCGGGTACGATATCAGGTGGAAAGCAGGGGGTGGCTTGCAGCACTTTGTCCGGGCAGAAAGGGCATATTTTTTCCGTACCCGCGATGAGCCGCTCGAAATCCGGTTTTTTCCACTTGAGTTTTCTAAAATGACAGATGCGTGATGTCCTGCCGGTCAGCGGGTCGTAACGAATTTCATTGGGGATGGTTTTGGGTGCCAGGTTGTTGGCAGGGTCCAGTATGACTGTCTGCCGGGAAATCGTCTTAAACTGCATGGGATGTGCCTCCTGTGTTTGCAGCTTTTTGCCCCATGCCCGCTGCCGGGAGTCGACTAGGCTTGCAGCTGCTTGAGCGCGGCCGGGGTGTGTTCGGGATTCGGCGGGATGGTGTCGTCCGGATCCACCTGTGCATAGCGCACAATGGCGTTGCCGTCAATGATGTATCGCGCCGGCAGGGCAGCGTCCATGAGCTGTCACCGTTGTGCCCGGGCGCATCCAGACCGACCTGCAGATGGATTTGTTGCAGGTTCTCGGCAAGGTGGCATTATTTATTGGGCGGACGTTGCTTCCAGGGGTAGCTGTCAACGCGTACCGGACACCAGTAAAGATCCCCTGAATTTCTCCAGGGATCCAATACAATTCCCTTGTCAAAGGCCTGTTGGCAGGCGGTGATCACCACGCTGTTGTGTTCGCGCAGTTCACTTCCCCGGTACGCCACCCCCCAGTGCAGTTGATAGGTTTTTAAATCCAGGGCTGCCAGCCGTTTTAGAAGATCCTCAGTCCAGTGGTAGCACAATCCGCGTTTTTTCAAACCCACCCGTACCAGCAGGTTGTGGAAAACTGCCGGACGGACGAGTTCGTATTTTTCAGCCAGGTTCCTGGAGTAAATGACGGCCGTTTGCGCTGCCTGCCGGGCCTCGGCTGTATCGGCATATTGATTAAGAGCGGCCAGATCGCTTTGCAGGGCGCGGATTTTTTGAAAGTCAGGACTGTGGTGGACGTCTGGGATTTCCGTTCCAGTGAGGGAGGGTCTTGCCGCCTGCCTGGGCCGGGCACCGAGACAGCCGCCAAGCACAACGATGGCCAGCAGTACGAAACCATGCAACATCAAGTGGCGATTGCTTTTCATGTGTTTAACAGCCCACGGCCGGCATGGATTTCCATCTACAGACGAATACCCAGGTCGTCAAGCTCCTTTTCAACAAGGGCCTCCCAGCCGCGATTGGCCCGGGGATTGGCCGGACTGGGGTGGGTGATGCTGCCGATGGTTCCGCTAAAACCATCCAGTGCTTCCCGGGCACGTTGGCCGGCGAACTTTCCCACGCCGATGACATAATGCGGCTGCAGCTGCGCGACAGTGCGGCGCAAAGCCCGGTCGCAGGCGCTGAACAACAACCGGCGTTCGCCGGCGGGCAACTGGTTGGGTGTCCGGTTGCGGCCGCCGGCTTCGATAAACTGCAGGGGGCAATAGTTGGCGACAAAAAAGCGTGAAAAGAAACGTGCGGGTGTTTGAAAGGTTTTTTGCGCCCAACCCCAGAGCCGCCGGCCGCTGACCTCACTGCGCGTGCAGTCAAAACCCGTAACCGGTCGTTTCGGATGGCTGCGGTCCGGGGTGCCGACGGGAGCCTGGATATTCAACCAGTCTCTAACCGCCGCAATTTCTCCGAAAGGAATGCCGGTCTGGGACATTCCCCATGGCCCGGGATTCATTCCCAGCAGCATAATTTCCCGGGTATGTGCGGCATAACGCTGGAGGTAGACCCGGTAACAGGGTCGGGCGTATACCAGAGGGTTGTATACATGCGTGACCGGTGTTTTAAAGCGTAAAGGTCGCAGGTCCGCCAGCAGGTCGTCGGTGATGTTTTCCAGATTGTCCAGCAGCTGGTTTCTTTTGGTTGTCATCACGAATCCTTCCAGCAAAACCGATTGTTGGGCCGTAAGCTTGTTTTCAACCGGCCATTGACCGGTGCAGTCCAATCAGCAAAACGGCCAGTCCGAGCATCTGGACCAGGTGATAGATTCCGTTGTGATCGAATTACCAGATAACCGTGACCGACATCGTTTTGCAGGCCTGTATACCAGCGGCGGCCATACTGATGAGGATTCCGGCCGCCATCAGGGCAGCCCCCGGCAGTGTCCCCTGGATTGCCAGCAGGCTGTACGCGCCCAGGGCAAAGGACAGGGCCAGGGCTTCATAAATGATGAAAAGCAGGAAAATTCCGGGATGGCGCAGGGTAACCAGATAAAATCCAAGACCGGCCGCCAACACGATCGGTAAAATGGAGGCGGAAACGCGCAACCCCCACAGGTCATAGGCCACCCCGGCGACAAAGAGGCTGACGGTCAGGGCCAGGGCCATATTGAGCATCCGCCAGATGCGCCGGTGAACCGTCGGCGACCAGGCAAGGCCGTGGGCTGCAGCCCCCAGGGCAGAGGATAGACCGATCATCCCGATGGCGGCCGACCAGACAGCGATTTTCCATGAACTGCCGCCGGGCAGGGCCGATCGGTATAAAAAGAACAGGCCGGCACCGGCCGCCAGGGCCAGAAGGATGTCTGTGGCGGCCGTGGTTTGCTCAGTGGGATCGTTGACAATTTTCATCTAGGACTGTTTTGTTGCCTTTTATGCTTCAGCCCCTTGGCGGTTAAACAATAATTGGGTTCACTGTCCGGCCCGCAGAGAAAAGAGCCGTCCATGCGCTGAAGATATCCCCCCTCGACCAACGTTTTTAATTCATGCTTTTTCCCCAGATGGCTGCCAGGATAATAGACACCTTTTTTCATTTTTTGCAGGATATTGTCCATATATATTATTTAGGACCACATTGCCCGGGTTGTGTCAACCCAATTCAAAAATTTTTTTCGAGTGCAAAGCGCTTGCCCCGGCTTTGCGGAAGGGCAAACAACATGCTGGCTGCACTAATTGACCGCTATCTAACTCAGTTGCATTATACGCTGCGCCGCCGGAGGACAATCCTTGTTTCCCAAAATGCACAAGGTCGCTGATAAAAATATTCCCCCTGCGCTCAGTATGGAT
>JAOZPY010000369.1:2769-3719 GCA_029932495.1 Desulfobacterales bacterium | reverse complement strand
TTGATATTTGATTGTTTTTATGTCATTTTTAACAAACAAGTGCCAAGGTAAACACCCCAAACTTTTAAAGGAGGAAAAATGGCGGACCTATCAACGCAATATCTGGGATTGACGCTGAAAAACCCCATTGTCGTGGGAAGCTCTGGTTTGACGCGTTCGGCCAAAAGCATCCGGGAGCTTGAACAAGCCGGTGCGGGGGCGGTGGTGCTCAAATCCATTTTCGAAGAGGAAATCGCCTTTGAATATGAGGATATTCTCAAGGAGGCCGCCGACGAAGGCGTCAACCTGGATCAGTTTGATTACTATGACTATCAGTTGAAAGGGGAAAAACTGGACCGCTACATCGGCTTGATTGAAGAATGCAAAAAAAGTGTTTCCATCCCGGTTATCGCCAGCATCAACTGTGTTTATTCCCACGAATGGACTTCTTACGCAAAAATGCTTGAAAAAGCCGGCGCAGACGCCCTGGAACTGAACATGTTTTTTTTGCCCACAGAGTTTGAGCGCAGCAGCGAAGAAAAAGAAAAAGCATATTTTCAGATTATCGACAGGGTGCAGCAGGAAGTGTCCATTCCCGTGGCATTGAAAATCAGCTACTATTTTTCAAATCTGGGGCCTATGATTCAGAAGCTGTCTAACACCGGGATTGCGGGACTGGTTTTGTTTAACCGTTTTTTCAGTCCGGATTTTGATATTGATAACCTCCAGGTGGTTTCTTCCAATGTGTTCAGCAACCCCTCGGATCTGTCGATTTCCCTGCGCTGGATCGCCATCATGGCTGAAAAGACAAATTGCGATCTGGCCGCTTCGACGGGGGTCCATGATGGTGCGGCTGTTGTAAAACAGCTGCTTGCCGGTGCCAATGCAGTCCAGGTGGTCTCGGCCCTGTATAAGAACGGCAAGGGACACATTGGCGGGATGCTGAATTTTGTGCAGCAGTGGATGGCCAC
>JAOZPY010000369.1:0-2759 GCA_029932495.1 Desulfobacterales bacterium | reverse complement strand
AGGGTATGGCCGACTGGATGATTTCAGGGGCAAGATGAGCCAGGAAAAAAGCAGTAATCCCGCCGTTTATGATCGGGTGCAGTTCATGAAGTATTTTGGCGGAGAGTAATAAGCAGGGCAGTCCCGGAGCTGTTAATCCAGGATTTTGCGCAGGTTAATAAAATTGCTGCGATCAAACCCCAGGGTTTTGAAAAATGACAGCAGGTCGCAGGAATCCCAGCGCACTGAGGTATATACGTTTTCAATGCCCTGGGCTTTGTAAAACTTAAAAATTTCCCTTGCCAGCGTCTCTCCGATTCCCTGCCCCATGAAGCCGGGGTCTACCCCCAGGGTGGCAATCCAGGCACTTTTAGCGATCCCGAAACCGGCGGTGACGATGTAGCTGATCATGAATCCCACCACCTGGCCATTGACTTCAGCCACAAAACAGGCTTCATTATCACGTCGGGAATGCTCCTCGACAACCTGCCTGAAGTCCGGCTCCACCTCTTTCATGGTGATGGAGGCGTAAATACGGCTGATGGCCTCGGTATCTTTTTTGTGAAGCTTTCTTATGCGAACGTCATCCACAGCAGTAGTCCTTTTTTTGCGATGATGTGGTTTAAATGCGAATGATTTTTACCCGATGACCCACCCAGTTCGGCGGTAGATACACCCTGCCGCTGTTACCGCTTGACTTGACCCGCTTTTCAATCATCTCTTCCCCATAGATTTCAAACTTGACCTTGCTGTTGGAAGTTGCCGCGGTGGGTTGTTGGTCATTTCCGGGAACATGATCGCTGTCGTGATTTTTTTCGTCCGGCACGTCAGTCGCCTCTTTTTTTTGGTTGTTGACCTCGACGTTGAGGTTGACCTTGCTATCGTTACAGTCCCGGGCCTTGCCGTATTAGAAAACGCTTGATTGTTGTACCGTGATGCTATAATGGTCCCATGATGCTGTAATGATAGAAAATTATGAGCTACATTACAGCTACATTGTATCATAGTCAAGTAAAAAAGATAAAAATCAGATACAAGGTGCATGGTACAAGGTGCAGGGGCGGCAGGTTTGGCATTCAGCAACACGCTCTGCACCCGGCGCTTTGCCCTCTGCGCTTTGCGAAAAAGGGACTTGCGAATGATTACAGTCGGCATTGATGTAGGCTCTATTACCGCCAAAGCGGCGGTGGTCAAAGATGGTGATCTGCTCGGCGATCGGGTAATCCCAACGGGCTATAATGCCCGCAACGCGGGCCAGACAATTTTTGAAAATATTATCCAGGACCTTGGCCTGAAGCAATCGTCCATTGCGAAAATTATCGCCACCGGCTATGGCCGCAAAAGTGTAACGGTTGCGGATAAATCTGTCACTGAAATTACCTGTCATGCACTGGGAGCTCACTATTTGAATCCGGCCGTGCGTTCCGTCATCGATATTGGCGGACAGGACAGCAAAGCCATTGCCCTGGATGACACCGGCGGCGTCAGGGATTTTGCCATGAATGACAAATGTGCAGCCGGAACCGGCCGATTTCTGGAAGTCATGGCCCGTGCCCTGGAGGTAGACCTGGATGATTTCGGAAATTTTTCACTGCAGGCTGATCATCCTGCCAAGATCAGCAGTCTGTGCACGGTTTTTGCTGAATCTGAGGTCATTTCCCTGATCTCAAAGGGAGAGCGCCGGGCCAACATTATTGCCGGTATTCACGATTCCATTGCGGTCAGGGTTGTGGCTATGGCCAACCGGGTGGGAGTTAAAAAACCGGTCATGATGACCGGAGGAGTGGCAAAAAATATCGGCGTGATCAAGGCCCTGGAGAAAAAAATTGGTGATAAAATAGAAGTCTCCGCCAAAGCCCAGGTAACCGGCGCCATCGGCGCGGCCCTGCTGGCACAAAAAAGATAAACATAAGGTCCAGGGTTCAGGGTACAAGGTACATGGAAGCCGGAAGTGGTTGCAAAATCCCAGTTCAGGTTCAAGTGCAAGGCGTTCCGAGGATTGAAAGCGGAGCGTACACATCGTACATGAGCATTTCAATTCGAGCAACAACGCGGCCATTGGGCCCAAGATGGGGTTTTGCAACTACTTCTACTTGACGATTTTGAGGATGTCTTTGAAGCGGTCATCCTTGGCGGTCTTCAGCAGTTCAAACAGGGCGGTTTCCGTGCCGGTCACGGTAGTCCCGGCCTGGTTGCATTTTTCCAGACCGATCTGCTTGTTTTCGGGGGTTCGGGACGATACGGCATCTGCGATGATTTCAACGCGGTAACCGGAACGTACCAGATCACGTGCCGTCTGGTAGACGCAGATATGGGCCTCAATGCCGGCCATCAGAACATTTTCAGGGTGCAGCCCTTCGAGACGCTGCATAAAAAGATCATTATCGCAGCAGCTGAAACTGAACTTGCTGATAGGTTTCAGGTTTGACAACAGACCGGCGATTTCCGGGATGGTGGGGCCCAGACCGTCGGGATACTGCTCGGTCCAGAGGATGGGAACGTTCAGAATTTGTACGCCCCGGATCATGCGTTTGATATTGTCAAACAGCGCATTTTTGGCATGCATGGAATGGGCCAGCTTACCCTGAACGTCGATAATCAGCAGGGTCGTGTTATTAGCCTGCAGCATGATGGATACCTTTCATAAATGGTCTTTTTTTCCGCTGGGCGGCGTTTTCCACGGGTTTGAGGCTGCGACATACATACCGCGGCTGGAAAGATAGAAAGCTGGGAGGCTGGAAGCTGGCAAGCTTAATAAAGGATAACATCCTTATTTTAGA
>JAOZPY010000368.1 GCA_029932495.1 Desulfobacterales bacterium | reverse complement strand
AACGTGTTTTCGCTGATTGCCCGCAAATATTCGGGGCCGCGACTTTTCTGGAAAGACTTTGTAGGGGTTTCACTGGAAGAATTGGCGCTCCTGACTCGGCAGCCGTTGGCCTACATCACCAGCAATCCCCGCGACGGCCTTGCCTTCGGTACCCCCTGGCAGGTGCTCAGGGCGGCAGCTTTATGTGCCCGCAAGGGCCCGGAGGTTGGTGTGCCTCGCGTGCAGCAAGTGGCAGAAGAATTTGATGTTGCCGGTCTTTTGCAGCAGCCGATTCGCACCCTTTCAGGTGGGGAAACAGTCAAGCTTGCACTGGCAAAGGCTTACCTATCTTGCGTCCACACAGAGCGGCTGATTATTGCCAGCCCTTTCAGTTGGCTTTCCCGAGAAAATGAGGTTTTTTTTCAAAAACTGTTTGACCACTGTCGCCGGCAGCAGATTGCCGTGGAGCTGTTTGCCCTGGAAGGTGAAGATTCCGCTGAACCTGTCAGCGCCGGAGAATTTACGGGCCTGTTGGACGAAGAGCCCATTGATTTTACAATCAGTTTTAAGGACCTGCGAATCCCCCTGGGTTCGAGTATCAACCCCATATATTCCCGGCAGACCCATGCACGGGTAAATGATTTTAAAGCCCACCTGAAATCACCCTGTTTGATTGTGGGGGAAAACGGGCAGGGCAAAAGCCTGATTGCAAAACTGCTGGCCGGTGCGATTGCCTTTGAAGGGCAGGCAGCTTTGACCTGCCGGGACCAATCCGGCCCCCCCCGGCTCTTGTTTCAGGATGTCATCGCCCAGACGCTGCTGCGGTCCTATGATGCGCTTGCGGATGGAGCCATTGATATCAACGGCTGGAAGCCGGTTGAATTGTGCGAAAAATTGATGCAGCAATACCGTGTCCATTATGCTGGATTCAACGCGCTGGATTCGCAGCAAAACGGGCCCGTCGGCGGTTTTCGATCCCTGCTGGAGATCAAGGCCATGCTGATAGCGGTCAGACTTTGCGGGCAGCCGGCCGCGCTTATTCTTGATGAGCCGGATTGGGGACTGACCCGGGCCTCAGCCGTGGCCCTGGTGGCTGCGGTTGTCAGCGTCGCCAGCGATCTGGGTGTTCCAATTGTCCTGATTTCCCATAAACCCTGGTGGCAGCCGATGGCCAACAGCACCCTGGCGGTGCAGCGAACATCCACGAGCGAAAACAATAAGGCGGCGGCCTTCGACATTCGGGTTTCAAATGCAGGCAAATAAATGAACTGGAAATTTAGACTGACAATTCTGCTGATTGTCGGCTTGCCGGCTTTCAGCGGATACCCGATCACCTTTTTTAAGGCCGAAGTGCTTGCCGGCATCACCTATGGTTGGGTGGTTTATTTTTTAGTGGCCAATGCTGTGATGCTGGCGGTCACCGGCAAGCGGTTTTTCCCCAACGCCATTGCGATTGCAGCCCTGGTGGCCATGCCGGTGGTGTTTGTGGGAGCCGGGGTGTCGTATTTGATTTTTTTGTCTGGCTGGACCGGGGCAACCGCACCGGCGGTTTACAGTGCACATTATGTTTCTCTTTGCATTACCATGCTGACAGTTATCCCCCTGGCGCTGAGTATGGTGGCCATCATACCGTTTCATGATTTTGAACGCAGCCTGCTGAAAAAATCAAATGGGGTTTGCCGGATTGAAAAATTTGCTCTGATGTTCTTGCGGGTATTTAATCATATTGTATTTTTTGTTATACCCAATATACTGGAGACCATGAGAGAAGAGAGCCGGTACAAAAAATGGGCCGAATCATCGCTGAGATCGTCATCCGCGGGTGTCCTGGGCGGCAGGCTCAGATTGTTCACCGCCCGGTTTGCCGGCCTGATTCGCAACATGATTCAGGTGGGGGTGGAGGGCATTTGCTCATCGATTCAGTTCATCCCGCTGTGGGCCGTGGAGATATCGCAATTGCCGGATAAATCGAAGTGATAGGCTGCATATTAAGTTGCAGCGCAAGGGGAGGACAGCATGGCAAAATCATCGGAAGTCAAACAGCTGATCAACGTGGGCATTGTTGCGGCCTTTGCAACCTTGGCTTTTGTGGGTACCACGATCATTCGTATCCCCATCCCGGCCACGGGTGGATATTTTAACCTTGGCGACACCTTCGTGATGATCGCCGCGTTGCTGTATGGACCTTTCATCGGAGGACTGGTGGGCCTTATTGGTCCGGCACTGTCCGATGCCATCGGTTTTCCCCAGTTCATTCTGGCCACCGCCATTGTAAAAGGCCTTGAAGGGGCTGCCATCGGAGCCATTGGTGGTAAAAGCCGGAATGCTTCCGCCGGCCGCCCGTTGTTTGCCCTGGCTGTGGGCATTGTCATTCTGGTGGGCGGTTACTTTGTTTTTGAAGCATTTTTATACCCCTTGCTGGCGAAAACGATTCCCTTTTTCGGGGTGACCGATCCCAAGGCCGCGTTGGCGGAAGTGATCCCCAACTTACTGCAGGGCGTTATCAGCGCCGTGATTGCCTTTGGTATCTGGCGGGTGTTTCGCCGTAAAACCGGATAAATGGATTGCGCCCCGTACTTTAGGCCCTTTTTCTATTCGAGCTGTTTGAGCTGCGTTTCGAAGGCCGCGTTTTGGCTGTCAAGCTCGGTGGTGATTTTTTCCAGCTCATCGAACAGCCGGTCAATGGCCGACTGGCAGCGATGAATGGAGCGTGACAGCTCGGCGATGCGCTGTCCGTCCCGGCTCTGGGTGGCCTGTTGCATGGAATCGTTGAGTCGGTGCATTTCAGCTTCATGGGTTTCAATATCGTTTTCGATACGGGCGATATGTTCCTGCAGCGGTTTGACGATCCGTGAACGCCGGGCGATGATTTCTGATTTTTGACGCCGTATTTGCTTGCGACTGAGTTTGGTCGCCTCCGAGCGCCGGGGTTTCGGGTTTTCCCCGGCGCTGTCGGCCGGTTGTTCATCCTGCCAGCCGAAGTTGTCCAGAAACTGCTGATAGCTGCCGTTAAAAACGTCAATGCGGTCATTTTGAAATATGATCAGCCGTTCAGCCAGGGTATGCAGAAACATCTCGTTGTGGGTGACCATGACGACCGCCCCGGCAAAACTATCGATGGCCGCCAGCAGTGCATCGCAGGATTCCATATCCAGGTGATTGGTGGGTTCATCAAGCAGCAGCAGGTTGGTCGGCGTTACCAGCATCTTGCCCAGCATGACCCGGCTTTTTTCACCTCCGGACAGCACGCTGACTTTTTTCAGCGCATCGTCCCCCGAAAACATCATTGCGCCGCAAATGCTGCGTGCCTGCTGTCGGTCCACTTCCGGGCTTGCGTAGATGATTTCTTCCTCAACCGTGCGGGTATCCATCAGGCTTTTGACATTGGTCTGTTCGAAAAAACCCTTTTTGACCCCGGGGTGATATACAATTTGTCCGGATTGCGGTTGCAGCGTTCCGGCCAGCAGTTTGATCAGGGTGGTTTTGCCCTTGCCGTTTTTGCCGATAATACAGATTTTTTCTCCGGCGCTGACAGTAATGGCAAAATCTTCGATCAGGGGTTTGCCACCGTCATAGGAGAAGCTCAGGTTACGGGCGACCAAGGCCTGACGGGTGGTCAGCGGCAAACTGCGAAAAGAAAAATCAAGGATTTTCAGTTTGTCGAGCTTCTCTTTTTTTTCCATTTTCTGCAGGGTCTTGATGCGCGACTGCACCAGGTTGGCCAGCCGGGCCTTGGCCCTGA
>JAOZPY010000367.1 GCA_029932495.1 Desulfobacterales bacterium | reverse complement strand
TTTTGATTCCGGAATCGGCAACAGGCCGGTATCGGCATCGATTTTGGCGAACACGATACCATCCGGGGCCTCGAAGAGCTTCACGGGCTTGTCCTTGAGCACCCGTTGCATAAATCCCAGCCAGATGGGACTTGCCGCCCGGGATCCGGTCTCGCCCTTTCCCATGGGAGCTTCTTCGTCATAGCCGACCCATACGCCCGTAATATATTGCGGTGTGTAACCCACGAACCAGGCATCAAACAAATTGTTGGTGGTGCCGGTCTTGCCGGCCACGGGTCGTTTCAACGCCTTGACCCGCCATCCCGTTCCATGCTGGACCACCCCTTCCAGCAAACTGGTCATAATGTAAGCCGTGCTTTCCTCGATCACCTTTTTTCTTTCAGGCGCTATTTCTTCGAGCACATTGCCGAAGCGGTCCACCACTTTGAGCAAAAACACGGGCTCCACCAGGTAACCGTTGTTGGCAAACACGGAATAAGCCCGCAAAAGCTCCAGCAACGAAACCCCGGAAGAGCCCAGGGCAATGGACAAATCCCGGCTCAACGGGGAGGTGATGCCCAGCCGGGCGGCATATTCAATGGCGTAATCAATGCCGATATCCTGCAAAATTTTGATGGTCACCAGGTTGCGCGACTTGGCCAGGGCATTGCGAAAAAGGGTGGGTCCGTAAAAGGTTTCCTTATAATTTCGTGGCTTCCAGGTAAAATCACGCTCCTTGTCCTTGAAAACAATGGCCGAATCAAGAATCACGGTGGCCGGGGTATAAAATTTTTCCGGATCGGCAAAATGCTTGTCTAGGGCGGCGGCATAAATGATCGGCTTAAAGGCCGAACCCGGCTGGCGGCGGGATTGAATGGCGCGGTTAAACTGGGTCTGCCGAAAATCACGCCCCCCGACCATGGCCTTGACCATTCCGCTTTGCGCCTCAATGCACATCAGGGCGGACTGGGCCAGCGGAATCTGCTCCAGGGACACGGCCCACGGGCTATTGTCGGTTCCCCGGTCCTTGATCCGCACCCAGATGACGTCTCCCACGGCAAGCGCCTGGGAGGGGAGCTTGATTTTCGCCTCGTAGTAGGCCAGCTCCAGGTTCGGTTTGCGGGCCCATTGCATATCCGCCAGGGCAATGACCCCCCGGGCATTTCCCAGGCGCACCGTGACCGTCTTTTTGGCATCGCTGACGGCAATCACCACGGCCTTGACAAGGGCATCTTTTTGCAATGGTTTTTTATCCAACTCGGCCTGCAGGGTTTGACAAAACGATTCGATCTTCTCGGCGCTCAGATGCTGCAACGGTCCGCGAAATCCCTCGCGCTTGTCCAGTGCAAACAGCCCCTTTTCGATTTCCTCCCGGGCGGCTTTTTGCATATCGACGTTGACAGCCGTATAGACTTGCAACCCCTGAGTGTAGAGCATGTCCTGGCCGTATTTTTTCTCAAGATAGCGCCGCACGTGTTCAGTGTAAAAAGGGACCTTCTCAATGTAAAGGTTGCGCCGGGGTTTGATGTCCAAAGGCGTGTTGATGGCTTCCGTGGCCTGGATGTTGGTGATATAGCCTTCGTCCACCATGCGGTTTAACACGTAAATCTGACGCTGTTTGGCCCGTTGGGGGTGACGAAAGGGGGAATACTTGCTGGGAGCCTGGGGCAATCCTGCCAGCATGGCACATTCAGCCAGATTCAATTCCTTGACCGCCTTGCCGAAATAGTTTTCCGAAGCCGCCTGGACCCCGTAAGCACCGTGGCCCAGATAAATCTGGTTCAGGTACAAATATAGAATGTCTTTTTTGGAAAAGGCCTTGTCGATGCGGTAGGCCAGGATGGCCTCTTTGAATTTGCGCGTATAACTGCGCTCCGGGGTCAACAGAAACGATTTGGTGACCTGCTGGGTGATCGTGCTGCCGCCCTGCACAATGGAGCCGGCTTCCAGATTTTTAAAAAATGCCCGCACAATGCTGATAAAATCAATCCCCTTGTGCTTGTAAAACCTCGAGTCTTCGGCCGACACAAAAGCATCGATCAGCTGCTGGGGGATTTCCGACAGGGGGATGACAATGCGCCGCTGCTTGAAAAATTCGGCAATCACACGGTTTTCATCGGAGTAAACGGTTGTAATCACCGAGGGGTGATAGTCTGCCAGCGAGGTGATCTGCGGCAGGTTTTTACTGATTCGGTAATAAAGCACCACGCCGGCAGCCGCGCCGCTTAGCGCAAGAAATACGCATAGCAGCAAAAACCACAATATCAGGGTTTTGCCAAGGCTGCGTTTCTGGCGCCGGGCACGTTTTTTACGAATATCGGATGGACGTTTGTCTTTGGACATGGCGGTTTTTCAACACGGCCTGCGGTATCAGCCAAAAAAATAATTTGACATTATTTCACGCAATGGTTAGTCAAGAGGATTTAAAATCGTTGGTCGCCTGTTGATCTGAGATAGATTGCAAATGTACTCCTAAAAAGGTTATAATAACGCTTTTAATCCACAAATTCAACATCAGAATTAAAGTGAAATGATAAAACTTGATTTTAAGAAAATGGGCGGGTTGGTCCCGGTAATCGCACAGGACAGCAGCACCGGCGAGGTCCTGATGCTGGCCTATATGAACCCCCAAGCCTGGGAGGCGACCCTGGCCACGGGCCGGGCGACCTATTACAGCCGCAGCCGGCAGACCCTGTGGGTCAAAGGGGAGACTTCCGGCAATCTGCAAATGGTCGAAGAAATTCGCATTGACTGCGATGATGACACAGTGCTTTTAAAGGTCAAACAGATTGGCGGTGCGGCCTGCCACACCGGGCACCGCAGCTGCTTTCATAAAAAAGTGGAAAACGGATCTGTCCGGATCATCGGCGAACCCGTCTTTGATCCCAAGGAGGTATACAAAAAGTGAATAATCGATTGAAACTGGGAATTCCCAAAGGCAGTCTGCAAAACGCCACAATTGCGTTGTTCAAACGCTCGGGGTGGAATATCAATGTCAACGGAAGAAGCTATTTCCCGGAAATCGATGACGCGTCCATTGAGTGCGCCATCTGCCGGGCCCAGGAAATGTCACGCTATGTGGAAAACGGCACCCTGGATGCCGGCCTGACCGGAAAAGACTGGATCGCGGAAAACAGCTCCGATGTGCACCTGGTCACTGATCTGGTATATTCCAAGGTCAGCTCCCGGCCCGCCCGCTGGGTAGTGGCGGTTCCCTATGACTCCGGCATCCGGAAGCTGGAGGACCTGAATGGGAAAAAAATTTCCACCGAACTGGTCGAATTCACCCGACGCTATTTTGCCGAACGCAAGATTGCCGTTGAGGTGGAGTTTTCCTGGGGGGCCACCGAAGCCAAAGTGGTCTCCGGGCTGGCCGATGCCATCGTGGAAGTCACCGAAACCGAAAGCACCATCAAGGCCCACGGCCTGCGCATTATTCACGAACTGATGCAAACCAACACCCAGTTGATTGCCAACCACGGCGCCTGGAAGCAGCCTGAAAAACAAAAAAAAATCGAACAGATCGCCCTGTTGCTGCAGGGCGCATTGCAGGGTGAAAAACTGGTGGGACTCAAGATGAACGTCCCCGAAACGCACATGGAAAAAATAATCGACCTGTTGCCGAGCCTGAACGCCCCGACTGTGGCCCCTCTGTACCAGTCCAAGTGGTTTTCGGTGGAAATCGTGGTCGATTCGGGAGTTGTCCGGGACCTGATCCCCACCCTGCTGGAAAACGGCGCGGAGGG
>JAOZPY010000366.1 GCA_029932495.1 Desulfobacterales bacterium | reverse complement strand
CGACAATCTCCAGGTTGCGAACCGTCTGGCGCTGGTTGCCGTACCGGCCGGGAAGTTTTTTCCCCTTGATGACCTTTGAGGGCGTGGCGCTGCAACCAATCGAGCCCGGCCGGCGAATATTTTTGCTGCCATGGGTCATGGGGCCGCGATGAAAGCCGTGGCGTTTGATAACGCCTGCAAACCCGCGTCCCTTGGAGGTACCCACCACATCGACCCGCTCGCCGACGGAAAACATCTCAAGGGTGAGTTCCTGGCCAAGGCTGTACTGCCCGGGATTTTCCACGGCAACCTCTTTGATATAACGAAAACAACGCTCACCGCTTTTTTGGAAATGGCCTTTCAGGGGCCGGTTGACCCGGCTTTCCTTTTTTTCGCCAAAGCCCAGCTGCAAGGCATCGTATCCATCCCGGGAGCGGGTTTTGATCTGCGTCACCACGCAGGGGCCCGCCTCGATCACCGTCACCGGAACATATCTTCCGTCAGGGGTGAACAGCCCCGTCATACCTAATTTTTTTCCTAAAAGTCCTTTGCTCATAGCCCAATGTTTCCCTGTTGCAACGACAGTTTCATTCCCCCGTCCCCTGACGCGGGGCTGTTTATCACAGTGGTCGGTAACCGGAAGTTATCAGGGACCCGGCAGTGATTTGCGCACGGCGACCAGCTCTGTCTCGCCGCATCCCTGCTCCTGAAGGGAAATTGCAAGTTACAGCTTGATCTCGACATCCACCCCCGGAGACAAATCCAGCTTCATCAGAGCATCGACCGTCTGCTGGGTGGGTTCCAGAATATCGAGCAGCCGTTTGTGCGTCCGCATTTCGAATTGCTCACGGGATTTTTTATCGATATGAGGAGACCGCAAAACACAATACTTGTTGATGCTGGTTGGCAGCGGTATCGGACCCACAACCTTGGCACCGGTTTTGGCTGCCGTGTCAACGATATCCGACGCGCTCTGATCCAGCAGTTTGTGGTCATAGGCCTTGAGCCTGATCCTGATCTTGGTGTTTGTTATCATGCCCCCTGGCCTTTCCTATTCGATAATTTCGCTGACGACGCCGGCCCCGACCGTGCGTCCGCCTTCGCGCACCGCAAAACGCAGCTCCTTCTCCATGGCAATCGGCGTGATCAACTCGGCTTCAATCGTCACGTTGTCGCCGGGCATCACCATCTCCACGCCCTCGGGCAACGTCAATATCCCCGTCACGTCCGTCGTGCGAAAATAAAACTGCGGCCGATAACCACTGAAAAACGGCGTGTGACGACCGCCCTCCTCCTTGCTCAATATGTATACTTCCGCCTTGAACTTCGTATGCGGCGTGATCGAACCGGGAACCGCCACCACCTGACCCCGCTCAACCTCATCGCGCTTGGTCCCGCGCAGCAATACCCCAATGTTGTCGCCCGCCTGCCCCTCATCGAGCAGCTTGCGAAACATCTCCACTCCCGTGCACACCGTCTTGAACGTCGGACGAATCCCCACAATCTCCACATCATCGCCCACATGAATCACTCCACGCTCCACACGGCCCGTAACCACCGTCCCGCGACCCGATATGCTGAATACATCCTCAATCGGCATCAAAAACGGCTTGTCGATGTCCCGCTGCGGCTCGGGTACAAAATCGTCAATCGCATCCATCAACTCAAAAATGCACTTGACCTCCTCGCTGTCCGGATCATCGCTCTCCAGCGCCTTTAACGCACTGCCCTGAATGATCGGCGTGTCATCGCCCGGAAAATCATACTTGTCCAACAACTCGCGCAACTCCAACTCCACCAGCTCGATCAACTCCTCGTCATCGACCATGTCGCACTTGTTTAAAAATACCACGATGCTCGGTACCCCCACCTGACGCGCCAACAAAATGTGCTCCCGCGTCTGCGGCATCGGCCCGTCATCGGCTCCCACCACCAATATCGCACCGTCCATCTGCGCGGCTCCCGTGATCATGTTCTTGATGTAATCCGCATGCCCCGGACAGTCCACATGCGCATAATGACGCTTGGCCGTCTCATACTCCACGTGCGCTGTGGCTATCGTGATCCCGCGCTCCTTTTCCTCCGGCGCCTTGTCTATCTGGTCAAACGGTACAAAATCCGCCATCCCCTTCAATCCCAGATGCTTGGTGATCGCCGCCGTTAACGTCGTCTTGCCATGATCGATGTGACCAATCGTTCCTACGTTTACATGCGGCTTGGTCCGCTCAAACTTCTCCTTCGCCATTTGATCGTCCTCCCATGGTTTTGGATGTTACGGTTTCAAACGCTATGATTGCAATTCCACCGGCCGGCAACCACTGCGAGCGCTTTTGCGGGTGGCCGCCGCGCACCGTGGTTCTGATGGAGCCCACGATCGGAATCGAACCGATGAACCTCTTCCTTACCAAGGAAGCGCTCTACCGACTGAGCTACGTGGGCGCTTTGTCTTTTTCCGGCCGCCGCCCTGAAAAGATTCGGCATTGATCATGGAGCGGGAGACGAGATTCGAACTCGCGACATCCAGCTTGGAAGGCTGAAGCTCTACCAACTGAGCTACTCCCGCCCGTGTAATTTTAAACGGCGCTGCCAACCCAAAAACACCAGTGGAGATAATAAAAAAGATTCCTCTAACAGTGCTTATAGATTCATGCAGGAAGCCATGTAGTCATTACCGATCCCGATTTGCGCGCCGAAATCTCCTACATACGCCTTAGCTGCAGGCTGGTGGTGGGGGGAGGATTCGAACCTCCGAAGGCGTCGCCGACAGATTTACAGTCTGTTCCCTTTGACCGCTCGGGAACCCCACCGTGGTGTTTTTTACAGCGAATTCAACTGTGGAGCCAGCGAAGGGATTCGAACCCCCGGCCTACTGATTACAAATCAGTTGCTCTACCAGCTGAGCTACGCTGGCCTCACAACATTCTGTAATTACAAGAAAATTGATTGTTGTGCTCCAGAAATGACCCCCGATACTTAAAACAAACTTTTTTAACGGCCTCTGGGGTTTATTACAACCCTGATAATATTATTTTACAAGTGATTATATAAAATTAATAGGGATATTTTAGCCTTTTTCATTTAAAATCAACTTATTTTAGATTATTTCGTCGTTTTTTAACATAATCTCTATCGCACACTCGCATCCCCCGCGATCATGGGCTCCAGAGACACTACCGATGTCGCTATAGATTGCAAAATTCCGGGATCAGGTCAGGTATTAACGTTGGATGAATTTGGTCATTATTTTGGGAATTGCACCTGAAATGCGAGGGCTGATCTCTGTGATGCCTGCCGGATTAAACAGGCGGTTATAAGTTATCGCTTTTACAATAAGACATATTTACTTGGATTTCAACAGGCTTTATTAAATAAAGTAAGGAACAATGTCAAAATATTGGCCCCATTGACCGCTAAAAATGCTGATGGATCGTCATCAATTTATCTATATTCTGCTAAAGCTTTTCTGAAAAACGTCGATATTTCCTTAAAAAACCACAGGATAATTGCTCTATCGGGTTACATCCCGGCCGGGGAAGCAACCCTGACACGGCTATAAAAAATTACTAT
Source organism: Desulfobacterales bacterium (assembly GCA_029932495.1). Classification (GTDB taxonomy): domain Bacteria; phylum Desulfobacterota; class Desulfobacteria; order Desulfobacterales; family JAFDCJ01; genus JAFDCJ01. The sequence goes on along the minus strand of JAOZPY010000366.1, from coordinate 186 downwards.
CAGGATGTTTTGGCATAAAAATGGCAACACTCAATGAGATTCAAGCAAAATACCGATTGCGCCTGTCTATCGGTAACAGATTACCCCGGCTTATTAAAACCCCAAAAAAAGGGAAGTTCTCAAAAAGTCCTGGCAACCTGCGATAAACTGAGCGCAATATGCGTTTTGGTTGAGCGTCATTGTCCA
>JAOZPY010000032.1 GCA_029932495.1 Desulfobacterales bacterium | reverse complement strand
TTGCCGAGGTCATGATGGCCGGTGATGCCAAGGGACGGGTGTTTACCTTTCCCATTCCGACCTATAACATCACGGAAGATTTCGACTGGGACAACCCGAACCTCACGCCGGTGTGGAAAATGACCGGCCGTTACGGGATTCCTTACTTTTCCAATTTTGTCAATTCGGACATGTCGCCGGAAGATGCGCGCTCCATGTGCTGCCGTTTGCGATTGGACAACCGCGAGCTGTTGAAAAGGGGCGGGGGGCTGTTCGGCGCCAATCCGCTGACCGGCTCCATCGGGGTGGTGACCATCAACCTGCCGCGCATTGGTTTTATCAGCGACAGTGAAGCGGATTTTTTTGCTCATCTGGACAGCCGCATCAAACTGGCTGCCGAAAGCCTGAGCATCAAGCGCAAGGTGCTGGAAAAATTTACCGATGAAAACCTTTATCCCTATTCCAGTTTTTACCTGCGACAGATCAAGGAGGCCAGCGGCCTTTACTGGAAAAATCATTTTTCCACCGTGGGCATCATTGGGATGAATGAGGCCTGCCTGAATTTTTTAGGAGAAGAGATCACCACCACCGCCGGCCAAAAATTTTCCATTAAGGTGATGGATTTCATGCGTGAGCGCATTGCTGAAATTCAGGAGGAAACAGGCGCCATTTTTAACCTGGAGGCGACCCCGGCCGAAGGTACGGCTTACCGGCTTTGTCTGCTGGATAAAAAGAAGTTTGGCGACATCATCTGTGCCAACGAAACCGATTACCACAACGGCGCCGCCCCTTACTACACAAACTCCAGCCAGCTGCCGGTCAATTACAGCGACGATATTTTTGAAACCCTGAGGCTGCAGGACGAGCTGCAGACCAAATATACGGGCGGAACCGTGCTGCATATCTTCCTCGGCGAGCAGGTCACCGACATCGAGGCTGTCAAATCCCTGGTACGCAAGGTGGCCGCCAATTATCGCCTGCCTTATTTTACCCTGACGCCGACCTTCAGTGTGTGCCCGAGCCATGGATATCTTGAGGGCGAGCAGGTGACCTGCCCCGTCTGCCATCAGGAAACCGAAGTTTATTCCCGGGTGGTGGGTTACCTGCGGCCGGTCAAGCAGTGGAACAGCGGCAAGCAGGCCGAGTATGGTGAGCGCAAAATGTTCAAGGTGGCCGGTCAAGAGGCGGAGCAACTGGCAGTCGTCAGGAAACAGGATGAAATCAATCATTCGCAGCTGCAAAGGCCGCCGCTGGCCGATGCTGTTTAGTCAAAGCCTGCCAGTGCGTTAAACGTTGAACTTGTAACCGGATGCCTCGCAGCCGGTCTGTAAGACCAGAATCAACCCAAACAAATGAGTCAACCAAAATGCGAATCGGCGGATTACAAAAAAGCTCCTTAATCGATTATCCGGGAAAAGTCAGTTCGGTCATCTTCTGCTCGGGCTGCAATTTTGACTGCCCTTACTGCCATAACCCGGAGCTGGTCACCGGACACGGCGCGTGCCCGGCGGATTTTAGCGACGAGAAGGTTTTTGATTTTCTTCAGCAGCGCGTTGGATTGCTGGACGGGGTGGTGATTTCGGGCGGTGAGCCTACCCTGCAAAAAGATTTGGTGGCTATCTGCACCCGGGTCAAGGCTCTGGGCTATCCGGTCAAACTGGACACCAACGGCAGCCGGCCGAAGGTTTTGCGGCGCTTGATCGAAGAAGACCTCGTGGACTATATTGCCATGGACCTGAAAACCGATCCATTGCAATATAAGTCTTACATCAACCACGACTGCAATCCGAGCGCGCTTTTCGCCAGCATCCAGATGATCATGGAATCCGGCAAGAACTATGAGTTCCGAACCACCTGCGTCAAACCCATCGTCACCCCCCGCGCCATTGAGGGACTTGCCCGCCTGATTCAGGGGGCCCGGCTGTACGTTCTGCAGCGGTTTCGCGACACCCAGGTTTTACATCCCGAATTTTTTGAAAACCGCGACTGCCAGTACAGCCCGGACGAAATGTTGCAGCTGCAAACCGTTGCCAAAAAATGGGTGTCCCGCTGCACAGTTCGCTGATGCGCTATCCCGGCAGTCTCGCTTTTTTTAACAATAGGGTATTCTTATTATTACCGATGGGCCTCAATTACCATTGATGCCATGTGGGATGCCTGTTCACACGCCACAAGATAATCCGGGATTTTCCCCCCTGTCGGATAGGGGGCGTCCGTGCAGAACGTGTTTAATTGGGGCCTCATTTTCTTGACAACTTCATGCGCAGCAGGAATTGCAGAGCCAAAAACAAAGGATTCTAAAATAATCTCCAAAAAAGATGTGAAAAAGTTCTCAATTGCATTAAGATGCCTGAAGAAAATCCTCGCCCGCAAAGGTGCGAAAAATTGACTGGACAAGTAAAATATCGCTTGCGACAGGGACGATACCGGGGCGTCTATTCAATTCAGGATAACGAACTTACCGTATGGATCGTCAACATTGGTCACCGAAAAGACATTTATCGAGAGAACGAATTCACCATTCGATCGACGGATTTACTTCTTCAATAAGACTCCCTTTCCAGCCGCTTGAAGATGAATGCCAGCTGTTTCTGGTTCAGTTCCCCCACGTTTTCATTGATCCATTTCAGATCCCCCGAGGCAATGGCGGCCTTGGCGTCGCTGATTAGCTGATATTTATCGAGCGCTTCGGAGCCTAGCTCCATCAGTTCGTCCCAGAATTTTTCGTCATCGGCCGCCCGGCTCAACACGCCGAGGACTTCCCGTTTTTGAATCAGTGAGAAAAGCTGAAACGGTCCGGCGTCATGGCGTTTGAGAACATCATCGATGGCGGTTTTTATCTGGTCATCGGTAAAGGGCTTGGGCAGAAAGTCGTGGGCCCCCAAGGTCAGGGCTTCCTCGGCGATGGGCTGGGTGCCCACTCCCGTGATGACGATGACCTGGGTCTTGGGTTTTTTTTCTTTCACCTGCCGGATGACTTCCATGCCATTGATGCCGGGCAATTTCAGGTCGGCAATCAGTAAATGATAGCGTTGCTGATCAAACAATTCCAGGGCGGCTTCGCCGGTTTCGGCCACATCGACATTGTAACCGGCTTCGGTCAGAATCATGTCCAGAGCCGAAGAGATGGTCGGATCATCTTCCATTACGAGAATACGTATTTTTTTCATGTCTTTTTTTCCTCCTGACAACAGTTGATGCTTCAAGCCGTCAGCTTTTCCACCTTGACGGCGCTGACCTTGAACTCGGGGATTTTGGCCAGGGGGTCCACGGCCTCCGCATTGGTCAGCACGTTGGTCGGGTTTTCCCCGAAGTGAATGGGCAAAAACAGAGTGCCGGGCTCCACCGACGCGCTCAAGCGGGCGGGGGCTTCCATGCGGCCCCGGCGCGATGACAACACCAGCATGTCGCCTTCTTTGACCCCCAGCGAGCCGGCATCCTCCGGGTTGATGCTCACGTAACCGGTGGTCTGTTCGATGTCCAGGTGCGGGGAGATGCGGGTCATGGTGCCGGTATGAAAATGGGCGAACATCCGTCCGGTGGTCAGAAAATAGGGATACTGCGCATCGGGCAGCTCGGCCGGATCGCGGTATTCGATGGCGTGAAATTTTCCCTTGCCCCGCGTAAACCGGCCCTTGTGCAGGTAGGCCGTGCCGGGATGCTCGCGGTTCGGACACGGCCACTGCAAACCGTCAATGCCCAGGCGTTCGTAGGTCATGCCGGCGTAACTCTTGGTCAAAGCGGTCATCTCATCAAAGATTTCTTCCGGGCCGGTGTAGTTCATTTCATAGCCCATGGCGGTGGACAGCCGGCTGATGATCTCCCAGTCCGGCAGCGATTGGCCGATGGGTTCGATGGCTTGGCGGATGCGCATGCAGCGTCGCTCGGTGTTGGTGAAGGTGCCTTCTTTTTCAGCCGCTGAGGCGGCGGCCAGCACCACGTCGGCCACCTGGGCGGTCTCGGATAAAAACAGTTCCTGAACGGCCAGAAATTCGAGGTTTTTCAAGGCATGGCTGAGGTGGTTCCAGTCCGGGTCGCTAAGCTTGGGGTTTTCGCCGATGATCAGCATCCCTTTCAGTTTTCCAGCCAGCATGGCCGGGATCATGTCGGTGATGGTCAACCCGGGTTTAAAGGAAAGCTTGCGCTCCCAGGCTTTGGAAAACTTTTCCACCACCTCGGGGTCGCTTACTTTCTGATAGCCGGGAAACACATCCGGCAGCCCGCCCATGTCACAGGCCCCCTGGACATTGTTCTGGCCCCGCAAAGGATTGACCCCGCCGCCGTATACTCCCACGTATCCGCACAGCATGGCCAGGTTGCAGCAGGACTTGACGTTGTCCACGCCGGTGGTATGCTGGGTGATGCCCATCGCATACAGCAAAGAGCCCGGCGGGTGGGTGGCATACAGTTCGGCCATGCGCTTAAGATCGGCAGGTGTTACGCCGGCGATCGCCTGGACCCGCTCAGGGGTGTAAGCAGACACCGTTTTTTTTAATTCTTCGTAATCCTCTGTTCTATCGGCAATGTAGTCGGTGGCCTGCCAGCCGTTTTCGATGATCATGTGCATCATGCCGTTGAGCAGGGCTACATCGCTTCCCAGGCGGTGCTGCACGGCCACGTCGGCAAACCGGCTCAGCTGGATGTTGCGCGGATCGGCGACAATTAGCCGGGCGCCTTTTTCCTTGGCCCGCAAGATGCGCCGGGCAATCAGCGGATGGCAGGCGGTGGTGTTGGAGCCGATTACAAAGATGCAGCCGGCATCTTCGATCTCGGCAATCGAATTGGTCATCGCGCCACTGCCGAAGGCGGCGGCCAGACCGGCCACCGTGGAGGAATGTCACAGTCGGGCGCAGTGATCGACATTGTTGGTGCCGATCGCCGCGCGGGCAAACTTTTGCGCCAGGTAATTTTCCTCGTTGGTCAGCTTGGCCGACACCAGCACCCCCACGCTGTCCGGACCGTATTTGGCGATGATCTCCAGCAGGCGGTCGGCGGTCAGCGCGATGGCCTCGTCCCATTGTGTGGTGATGAAGCGGCCTGATATTTTTACCAGCGGTTTTTTCAGGCGCATGAAGCTGTTGACATGCTCATGCAGGTTCCAGCCCTTGATGCACAGTTTGCCCTCGTTGACGGGATGGGTTTTCATGGGCAGGGTGCTGTTGATTTTTCCGTCAATGACTTCAAAAAGGATGCCACAGCCGGTCCCACAGTAAGAACACACCGAGGGGACTAATTTGCATTGCATTTGACCACCTCTACTAATTTTTTGTTTCAGCCGCGTTCAGCGGCTTCGGCTCCAGGGTGACGGTATCCCCGAGAATGTTAAAAGGAGATTGCTGCGTGCTGGCGCCGGTTTGATAATCAAAAACATTGACCACGATTTCATTAACCTTGCGGTACAGCATCCGCAGCGGGATGTCCATCGGGCAGGCATCCTCGCACAGGCCGCAGTCGATGCAGCGGCCGGCCATGTGCACGGCCCGAACCAGGTGAAAAATCGGGATATCCGGCGGCAGTGTGCCGGGGCCCACAAGCTGTTTGTGCTCCAGGCTGCACTCTGTGCAGAAGCACACCGGACAGATATTGCGGCACCCGTAACACTTGATGCATTTTTGAAATTCGTACATCCAACGGTTCAGCCGTCGGGATGAATCCTCGGGCGGCATTTGCCGCGGCTGCAGGTTATTGTCTACGCCCACCTGTTTTTTGAAAATACCGGCGGGGTGCGGCTCCAGGTAGGAGCAGTCCCCGTGTTCTTTGAGGTTTGAAGGACAGCAGTTGATGTTGATGGTTTCAATGTTGTCCGCCTTAAGCTGGTTCCAGATAAACAGCACGTTCAGCGTGCGCTGGTTGCAGTCCCGGGCCAGCATCCCGATCTTGATCTGCGGGTGAGCGGCCGCCAGGTGGGTGGCGATTTTTTCCAGTGAGTAGCGTGCCTGGCCGACCACCAATTCATCGAGCTCTTCGAGGCGCTCGCGGGTAAAACAATGGGGCAGCGGATGGCCGTCGAGCATTTTATAGCCCAGGAAAACATCGATGGTACCCTCTTCAAGCCAGTGTTTGATTTTTGCCTTCATGAAACGCTCCTTAAATCCGTCTGGGCATGCATGGCCCGGGGGGCGGGCACCTTCCATTTTTCCGAATAGGCAGCCAGGGGGTTGGGACCCAGGGTCCTGATTTTTTCGGTAAATTCGGTGACCACCGAAACGAATTTTTGCGCTTCGGCCGAAGAGATCCATGCCAGGTGGACGCGGCCTCCCAACCCTGTGAAGGCCAGAAGTTCCTGCAAAAAGCTGATACGCTTGATTGTCATGTAATTACCATACAGGTAATGGCAGTCGCCGATGTGTCACCCGCCCACCAGCACGCCGTCGGCCCCGTCCTGCAGGGCGCGTAAAATGTGGTGCGGCGATACGGTGGCCGAGCACATGACGCGCACCAGCCGCACATTGGGAGGATACTGCAGGCGGCTGACACCGGCCAGATCCGCCGCTCCGTAAGCACACCAGTTGCATACAAAGGCCAGAATCTTCGGTTCGAACGGTTTGTCTTTCACAGTTGCTCCTTTTTTTTATCTCCACCCTTGACGCCTTGGCTTTGAAGCCCTCCGACTTTTGCAACATTAAGGTTTACTCAGCTTGCCATAGCGCTTTTGATCTGGGCGTAAAGCTGTTGATTGCTGAAGCCCATCAGTACCGGCGCTTCCGAAGGGCAGGCCGCCGCACAGGCGCCGCAGCCCTTGCACAGGGCCGGATTGACTTCAGCGATTTTTTTGTCCGTATTGAAGGTAATGGCCCCGAAGGGGCACACGTTGATGCACCCGAGACATCCCGAACATTTGTTGGGATCGATCCGGGTGACAATGCCGCCGACCATGATGTTGTCCCGGGCCAGCACCGTGAGCGCCTTGGCGGCGGCCGCCTTTGCCTGGGCAATGCTTTCTTCGATCGGTTTCGGGTAATGGGCCAGGCCGCAAAGAAAAATGCCTTCGGTGGCAAACTCCACCGGTTGCAGTTTCTGATGGGCCTCCAGCAGCCAGCCATCGCTATCTACGGGAACCTTGAACAGTTGGGTCAGGCCTCTGTCGTCCCGGGCCACGATGGCGGCCGCCAGGCAACAGATATCGGCCTTGACTTCCAGCGCACGCTGCAAAACGGGATCCCTGAAGGTGACGCTCACCTGTCGGCCGCTGGCGCTTACCCGGGGTTTGTCATCCGGTGCATAGCGGAAAAACAGCACGCCGCGGCTGCGCGCCTCCCGGTACAGATCTTCTCTTTGGCCATAAGTGCGGATATCGCGATACAGCACGTAAATGTTGGTTTCCGGGTTGCGGCGCTTGAGCTCCAGGGCGCTTTGAATCGTATGAGTACAGCATATCTTCGAGCAGTAAGGGTGCTGTGCGTCTCTGGAGCCCACGCACTGGATAAACACCACCTCCCGGGCCCGGGTAATGCGGTTGTCGTCATTTCTGAGCAGTTCGTCCATTTCCAGGTGGGTGACCACGGCTGCATGCTGTCCGTATAAGTATTCATCCGGCCGGTACTCTTCGGCGCCGGTGGCCAGGATGACAACCCCATGTTCTATCGTTTCGCGAGCAGATCCGCTGGACAGCACGGTCTTGAAGTTGCCGACAAATCCCTCTACCTGTTCAATGACAGTGTCCAGGTGCAGCCGAATGCCTTTTTGCTTTTTTACTTGTAGGATCAAATCAGTCAGATATTGCTGGATATCTTCATCCCGGAAAGTCCGGTTGAGGTAGCGGGCGTTGCCCCCGGGCTGTTCGGATTTTTCCACCAGGTGCACGGGATATCCCTGCCGGGCCAGTGCCAGGGCGGCAGTCATGCCAGCCACCCCGGCGCCCACCACTAGGGCGTGGCGGCTGACGGGCAGATCCGTTTGCTGCAAGGGGCCGCCGAGAAAGACCTTGGCCACGGCCATGCGCACCAGGTCCTTGGCTTTTTCAGTGGCCGCGTCCGGATCGTTGGAATGCACCCAGGAATCCTGGTTGCGGATGTTGGCCATTTCAATCAGGTAGCGGTTTAACCCGGCATTGATTAAAGTTTCCTGGAAAAGGGGCTCATGGGTCCGGGGGGTGCAGGCGGCCACCACCACCCGGTTGAGGTTTTGCTGCCGGATGACTTGTGTCATCTTGTCCTGGGTGTCTTGGGAACAGGTAAACAGGTTTTCCTCCACGTACACCACGCCGGGCAGGCTTCTGGCGTACACGGCCACCTCCGGCACCCGCACGATGCCGCCGATGTTGATGCCGCAGTTGCAGACAAATACGCCGATACGCGGCTCTTCACGGCTCACATCGCGTTCGGCCGGTGTTTCAAGTGTCTGGGTGCGGCTGTTGCGGGCGGGAGCCAGATTTTCGGTGGCCGCACACGCCGCGGCACTTGCCTCCATTACCGATTGGGGAATATCCTTGGGGCCGGTGAACACACCGCAGGCGTAAATGCCCGGCACCGAGGTGCTGACCGGGTGAAAGCCATCGCTGCGGGTGAAGTGATATTGATCCAGTTCAACCCCCAGCGTACTGGAAAGCGCGATGGTCTCCCGGCTGATTTGAAGCCCGGTGGACAGCACCACCATGTCAAATGTTTCTTCCTGCGGGCGGCCGCTTTCATCGACGTAGCGCATCCGCAGCCCATCGCTTTCGGGCAGCGAATCAATGGTGTGAATTTTTGCGGCGATAAAGCGCACGCCGTTTGTCTTGGCGTTTTCGTAATAGCGATCGAAATCCTTTCCCTGGGTGCGCATGTCCATGTAAAAGACAGCGCAATCCAGCGGGCTTTTGCTGTGATCCTTGGCCATGACCGCCTGCTTGACGGCCACCATGCAGCATACCGAAGAACAGTACCCGTTGTCGCAGCGATTGATATCCCGTGAGCCGACGCACTGCAGCCAGGCGATTTTGCATGGCGGCATGCCCTGGGGGTGCTTGCCGGCCATGCTCGACGGACACACCAGATGGCCCTCATAGGGGCCGGTGGCTGAAAGGATGCGCTCGAACTCCAGGGAGGTCACCACGTTCGGCAGCCGGGCGTAAGCATAAGTGTCAAAGCCGGTGGGATCAAAGGCGGTAAATCCCGGCGCCAGGATGATCGAGCCGACCTGCAGGGCAATGCTTTTTTGGGTGTCGTTAAAATTGATGGCCCCCGACGGGCATATTTTTTCACAGGCGCCGCATTTTTTCTTGGTCAGGTAAATGCAGCTGTCGGCATCGATGGCATATTTCAACGGCACGGCCTGGGAATAGGGAACGTAAATGGCCTTGCGCTTGATCAAGCGTTCATTGTAGACGTCGTCGACTTTTTTGGGGCATTTTTCCGCGCACATCCCGCAGGCGATGCATTTGTCCACGTCCACGTAGCGCGGATGCTGCAAAACGTTGACCGTAAAGTTTCCCTGCTTTCCGGAGATGGACTGCACCTCGGCAAGGGTGAGCAGCTCGATGTTGATGTGCCGGCCGACCTCGACCAGTTTCGGAGAGATGATTCACATCGAGCAGTCATTGGTGGGAAAGGTCTTGTCCAGCTGGGCCATCGCACCGCCGATGGCGGGCGATTTTTCCACCAGGTAGACATAATAGCCGGAGTTGGCCAGATCCAGGGCGGCCTGCATGCCGGCAATGCCGCCGCCGACAACCATGACCGCCCCTTGCAGCGCTGTATCTGTGTGGGTATTGCTCATTGCGAGGTTCCTTACTTTTTACCGGGCAGCGGTTTTACTGCCTTTTTATGGTTCTTTTATCCTGGCAGGCCTTCCCGACGGCCTCGATCAATTCATCATCGGTAAACGGCTTGGCCAGATAATTATCGGCGCCATGCTTGATGGCTTCAACGGCATTGGATATGCTGGAATAGCCGGTCATGACGATGATGCACATATCAGGCTTTTCTTCCAGCACGGTTTTGAGAATCTGCATGCCGTCCATATCGGGCAGTTTCATGTCCAGCAATACAATGTCATAGGCCTGCTGGCGGATGGCGCGCAACCCATCAGTGCCGTTGGTACTCTTTGTCACCGTGTGTCCCTTTTCCGACAGCACCATCTCACAGGCATCGCAGATCACGCTTTCATCGTCGATGACCAGTACCTCGAGCGGTTTCATGCACCCTCCTTCGTGTTGGTTTTTTCAATCATTGCAGGCAATTCAATCGTAAAACACGAGCCTTTGCCCGGCTCGCTGAAGACATTGAAATCTCCCTGGTGATTTTTGATGATGCCATAGCTGACCGCCAATCCGAGGCCAGTTCCATCGGGTCGGGTGGAGTAAAACGGCTCGAAAATCTTTTTGACTTCATCGGCCGGGATGCCACAACCATTATCGGCGATTTGCACCGCGATGCTGTTTTGCTCCGGATATACCATGCTCTTGATGGAAACCCGCCCGTGGTCTTCCACGGCGTGCAGGGCATTGAGCAGCAGGTTGATAATCACCTGCTCGATCTGGTTTTCATCCAGCAGGGTTTTGACCATGCCGGGGGCCAGGTGCTTTTCAAGGTTGACGTGTTTCAGGTAAAATTCGTTTTGCACAACGCCGACAGCGGTGGTGATAATATTATTGATGTCGGCCGCCACCTTATGGGGCTTTTTGTCGCGGGCAAATTCGAGCAGCCCCTGGATGATGGTTTTGCACCGCTGGGTCTCGCGGATGATAATTTTCAAGCCTTTTTCAAAGGGGCTGCCCGGTTCGACTTTTTTGTTCATGTTGGAGGCGAACAGCAGAATGCCGCCCAGGGGGTTGTTGATTTCGTGGGCAATGCCGGCGGCCATGCGCCCCAGGGACGACATTTTTTCCATCCGGGTGGCCAGGTGGGTGAAGTGTGCCTGCTGGGATTCGATCAACTGGACGCGCTCGATGATGCAGGTGCATTGTTCGGCTACTGTCAGGATAAATTCGAGCTCGTCATCTGAAAAATCGCGCTGTTTTTCAAGATAGACGCGAATCAATCCAATGAGCCTGTCCTCAATGGCCAGCGGAACGTCCAGCATCATCCGCACGCCCTCGTCCCAGGCCTGCTGGGGGTATTCCACCCGGGGGGCATTCCAGATGTCGGTGATGATAATGACTTTGTGCAGATCACTCGGATCGGGCAGCAGTTTTTCGGTGGTCACCGGGCCTTTGTGCATATAACGTTCACCCATGCCATAGCCTGCGCCCACCTCGAACTGATTGGTTTCCTTGTTGAGAATTCTTAAAAAAGCCCCCCTGGCGTTTAAAACTTCGGTGATTTTCTTGACCACCACGTCCAGCACCTCGTTGACGCTGGTACTGGAGTGGACGGCCCGCAAAATGTCTCTAAAGACCTCAAAGTAGTTCTTAAATTTTGTTTCCGAAAGCATCAGATGACCGCCTTTTCCGGTAACGAACAGATATCAATCATTGATTTATTGGGATTTATTTCCGTGATCACCAGGCTTCGCGTTCCAGGCGTTTGTAGATGAACATCAGCTGTTTGCGGGAAAGTCCCTCCACATTTTCGTTGATCCATCTCAGATCCCCCGAGACGATGGCCGCTTTGGCCTCCTGCGACAGCGGATAGCCTGCCAGGGCCGTCGATCCGTTGTCCATCAAATCCGACCAGAAATTTTGATCTTCAGCGGTCCGGTTCAACACCCGGTGCACCTCCTGTTTCTGGATCAGCTTTTCTTTTTCGGTTTTTGCCTTTTTGACGACAGCTGTCGCTGGTTTTTCTTCATATCCGGCCAGCGCTTCGCTGATGGCGGTTTTGATCTGATCTTCGGTAAATGGCTTGGGCAGAAAGTCGTGCACACCCAGCTTCATGGCCTTGACGGCGGTGGCCGCAGTCCCGTAGCCGGTGATCACGATGACTTCGGTCTCCGGTTTTCGGGCCTTGATCTGCTCGATGATTTGCATGCCGTCGATGTCCGGCAACCTCAGGTCCGCAACCAGGAGGTCAAACCGTTTTTGTTCAAACGCTTCCAGTGCCAGCCGACCCGTACCGGCCAGGTCTACCTCATAGCCCTCTTCGCTTAAAGCCATCTCCAGTCCTGCGGCCATACCGAGATCATCTTCCATTACCAGGATCTGGGGGACTGCCCCGGAACCGGGTTTCCTATGTTCTCGCAGTGCTGTCATGGTGATGCCTCCCCGGCAGCTGTATCGCCGCCTTTTTTTGATATTGGAAAGAGCAAGGGCTGTGCCAGTTAATCGTGGGAAAATTGAAAAACCCAAGTAGATTGTATTTTCTTTTTTATCAAAAGGTTATGCATTGACAGCTGGCCGTGTGTCCGCTATTGGACGGGTGACAGTCGTATGTGTTTCTATACGGAATACTGGGGCGGTTTGATTTTTTTGGTTTAATTTAAAAGGGTTGGAATCGTATAAAAATATATACGGGCGTATGGGGGTCCATACGCCCCGAGCCGCCTGAATCCATGTGTTGCGAAACCATCGACATGGTTATTTGATGGAATTTTGACCTGCCACACCGCTATGGAGGGAATTGGGCGTCAAGCCATGCTTTTTCATCAGCGCCGAAAAGTTGGAGCGCTGCATGCCCACTTGCCGGGCCGCCCGGGTGATGTTGCCGTCGGCAGCCGTTAGAGCCCTTTGCAGGAAGGTCTTTTCGATTTGACCGAACTGGTTTTCCAGCCAGTCCCGCTTGATTGCTTTGAGTTCGGCCAGGGTTTCGGGAACGGCCGGCCGGGATGCATGGGGTCTTACTTCCCAGAAATCGGCCAGACTCTGATAATCCAGTATCCGCTGGTCAGAGAGGATGACCAGACGCTCGACGACATTTTTTAGCTGCCGCACGTTTCCGGGCCAGTTGTGGTTGACCAGCATTTCAAGGGCGTCGTCGGTAAAACCGTCGACGCGTTTTGCTGTCTGGCGGCAATATAGTTTTAAAAAATGGTAAAGCAGCCGAGGAATATCATCTTTTCTGTCCCGCAGCGGGGGGATAAAAACAGGAAACACGCTCAGACGATAGTAAAGATCTTCCCGGAAACGGCCTTCATCCACCAGAGATTTCAGGTCCTGATTGGTGGCGGCAATAACACGCACGTCCGCCTTTTTGAGCATGCTGGCGCCCACCGGCTTGAATTCACCGGACTCCATGACCCGCAACAGTTTGGATTGAATGTCCAGGTCCAGGTTAGCGACTTCGTCCAGAAAAAGGGAGCCGTGGTCGGCAACTTCGAAAATGCCGGCTTTATAATTGATAGCCCCGGTAAACGCTCCTTTGACATGCCCGAACAGCTCACTTTCCAGCAAGGATGAGGAAAAGGTGCTGCAATCCATGGCAACAAACTGGCGTGAAGCGCGTTTGCTGTGCGCATGGATGGCCCTGGCGAACAGTTCTTTGCCGGTTCCGCTTTCGCCGCAAAGCAGGACCGTGCTGTCCGTGGGGGCGACTTTCTGGATCTGGTCGAATATTTTGATAATGCCGGGATTTTCGCCGATGATGTTGCCAAAATCATAGCGTTCGCTAAGTTGGCTGCGCAACGCCAGGTTTTCTTCTTTAAGGCGCTTGCTTTCAATAGCCCTTTTTACGGCCAGCACCAGTTCATCCTCGATAAACGGCTTGGCCAGGTAATCGAAGGCGCCCAGTTTCATGGCCTCCACGGCGTTTTCAACACTGGAATAGCCGGTGATGATAATGACATATACCTCGGGGCGCTCTTTTTTGATGGTCTGCAAAATGCTAAGCCCGTCAAGATCCGGCAGCTTCATATCCAGCAAGGCCAGATCGTATTGACCGTCGATCAGCATCGCCAACCCCTGACCACCGCTTAGGCAGGTATCCACCGCAAAGCCGTAATCTGAAAGCGCCAGACGACAGGCATCACATATTACCGCTTCATCATCAATGACCAGAATCCTGTTGGGTTGCATATAAACCTCAACGCTGTATAAACAACATGACAAACGAGTAACTTCTCAAAAAATTGCGGTCCGCCCGCGCAAGATGCATTTTGATTTCGCTG
>JAOZPY010000365.1 GCA_029932495.1 Desulfobacterales bacterium | reverse complement strand
TTTGTCACACGCAAGATTACCCGGGCCCTGGCACGAGCTAAAATCGGCTTCGACGGTATCCTGTATATCGGGAATCTGGATGCCCGGCGCGACTGGGGGCATGCCCGCGATTATGTGCAGATGCAGTGGCTGATGCTCCAGCAGGACGAACCTGAGGATTATGTCATCGCCACCGGCGCCCAGTATTGTGTGCGTGAATTTATTGAGATCGCCGCCGGACAGCTGGGCATGCCCATCCGCTGGGAAGGAGAGGGGGTTGACGAAAAGGGTATCAACGCGGACACTGGAAAGGTGTTGGTCGCCGTGGACTCCCGCTATTTTCGTCCGACCGAAGTCCAGGAACTGCTGGGGGATGCTGGCAAAGCGCGCAGGAAGCTTGGCTGGGAGCCGGCTACCTCTTTTGAGGAATTGATCGCTGAAATGCTCGCAACTGATCTCGAGGAAGCCCGCAAGGATTACCTCTGCCGGCAGGAAGGATTCCAGACCTTTGACCATATGGAAACCTAGACTTTGGCCCGGTTAACCTTAATGTTGCATCGTTGAGGTTAATTAGCCATTGCGGGCGGGCAGCTTTATGTGGTATCGTAGCCGAAAATTCGGCCGAGTTTTATGAACGCTCTGGATCATGCAAGGGAGGAAGAAACATGTTCAAACAAATGCGGCGCCATGCACCGGGGCTAATGGTGTGGCTGTTGGCCCTGATGTTTCTGCCGGTGGCCTGTTCCACGACACCGACGACAACGGACGGCTCACCGGCTCGGGAGAAAAACGACAAAAAAGCGCCCCTGTATTATGATTTTGGCGATGTGCTGGTTCCCCGTGAGCTGAAACTGGAAACAGATTCTTCCTTTGTCTACCACACCTCCGGTTTTACTGCCGGAGTGCTTGTCTTCAAATCCAGGGCCGATTTGACCTCGCTGGTCGCTTTTTTTGAAAACAACATGAGCAAGGACAACTGGCAGGCCATTGGAATCTTCAAGTCACCGCGCACGCTATTGCTCTATCGCAAAGAAAACAGGTGGTGTGTCATCAACGTCACCGATGGGCAATTCAGCAGTCAGGTTGAAATTTGGGTTGCGCCATTCAGCGATATTTCCGGAGCCGGCTTGCTGAAATAGGCAAAAAGGCGCCGGCCTGAGTCAGGGCCGCACTTGCGCCTTCGCGATATTATGCCCACGATCAACAAAGAGGAATTAAACCGGACGCTGGAAGAACTTGAGCGCAGTCTGCGGCATCTGGCTGCTGTCGGGATCGAAGGTTTCAACTGTTCGGCACAGTCGCTCAAAAAAATCCAGCAGTGGGGCCGGCCTATGGACCGAACTGCCCATAGGTTGGCAAAAATTCGGGCTGATCTGGGGGATTGCCGGCGCTGCAAATTGTCTGCCAGCCGGAAAAACATCGTTTTCGGGGAGGGCAACCCCAGCGCCCGGCTGGTTTTTGTGGGCGAGGGGCCGGGCTTTGAGGAAGACCAGAGCGGAAAACCTTTTGTGGGCGCCGCCGGTCGACTGTTGACCCGCATCATTGAGGCCATTAAACTTACGCGGGATCAGGTTTATATCTGCAACATCATTAAATGCCGCCCTCCAGGCAACCGCAATCCGCAACCGGACGAAATCCAAGCCTGTTTTCCATTTCTAAAGCGTCAGCTGGAGGCGATTCAACCGGATTTCATTTGTGCCCTGGGTAAATTTGCCTCCCAGACCCTGCTGGGCAGCGAACAGGCCATTTCGAAACTGAGGGGGCGTTTTCACGACTATCACGGGATAAAAGTTTTGCCTACTTATCATCCCGCTTATCTGCTGCGCAATCCCGATAGAAAAAGAGATGTGTGGGAAGACATGAAAATGTTGATGCAGGAATATGGGTATGAAAAATAACTCTTTTTTTATCGCCCTGGCTCTGTTCTGCATATGGGGGACAAACCCGACGGCTGCCGCTGGGAACAGGGTCTATATCCTGACGGTGGCTGACGCCATTGGTCCGATTACAGCCGAATTCATTAAATCCGGGATTCAAACGGCTGAAAAAAACAACGCCGCCTGCATTATCATCAGGCTCGATACGCCCGGGGGGCTGGCCGAATCCATGCGCACAATCGTAAAATCAATGCTGGCAAGCCGGATCCCGGTGGTGGTGTATGTAGCGCCGGCCGGCGCCCGGGCCGCCTCGGCCGGTGTCATGATCACCATGGCGGCGGATGTCGCTGCCATGGCGCCCGGGACCAATATCGGTGCCGCCCACCCGGTGGGTGCAGGCGGTAAGGATATCGGAGGGACCATGTCGGAAAAAATTGTAAATGACATGGTGGCCCAGGCAAAAAGTGTGGCCCAAAAACGGGGCCGTAATGCAAAATGGGTGGAGCAAGCCATTCGCAAGAGTGTGTCGGTAACCGAGACCGAAGCATTGAAGAAAAATATTGTCGATCTGGTGGCCAGAAATACCGATGAGCTCATCGCCAGCCTCAACGGCCGCAAGGTAAAAGACAAAGGTGTGTTAACCCTTGAAAATATTGAAAAAATCATTATTAAGGAAAACCTGCGGACAAGGATACTAAGGGCCATCAGCAATCCTAATATCGCTTATATCCTGATGATGATCGGTTTGGCCGGGCTTTATTTTGAATTGTCACATCCAGGCGCGGTTTTTCCAGGGGTCATCGGTGGCATCGCGCTGATCCTGGCTTTTTTTGCCTTACAGACCCTGCCTGTCAACTATGCCGGAATTTTGCTGATCGTGCTGGCGATTATCTTTTTTATTATGGAGATGAAAATTACCAGCTACGGACTGCTAAGCGTGGCCGGCGTTGTGTCGCTGCTGCTGGGCTCCCTGATGCTTTTTAAGGGCGATACACCTGAAATGAAAGTCTCGCTGCAGGTTTTGCTGCCGACGATTGGCTTGATTTCGGGTTTTTTCATCGTGGTTGCCGGCCTGGTTTTTCGTGCGCAAATATCAAAGCCCGCCTCGGGTGCCAGGGGACTGGTTGGGGAGATTGGTACGGTTAAAAAAGCCCTGACGCCCGAAGGCAAGGTGTTTGTTCACGGCGAGCTGTGGAATGCCCGTGCAAAACAGGCAGTTGATGAAAATGCCAGGGTACGGGTGGTACGGGTCGTCAATCTTATGCTGGAAGTCGAACCGGTGGATAAGAAGACCGATTCCCGGGGCTTTGAAAATTCTACCGGATAAAGGAGGAAATTATGGGCTTATTTACACCGATCATCGTCGTTGTCCTGGTCATTTTTTTCTTATCCACTTCGTTGCGGATTTTAAATGAATACGAACGCGGCGTGATTTTCAGGTTGGGCCGGGTAATCAAGGCCAAAGGACCCGGGCTGATCATTTTGCTGCCCATCATTGATAAAATGGTAAAAGTAAGCCTGCGCCTGGTGGCCATGGATGTGGACCCCCAGGATGTGATTACCCGTGACAATGTATCGGTTAAAGTCAATGCCGTCATTTATTTCCGGGTGATTGATCCCATCAAGGCCATCGTGGAAGTTGAAAATTACAGTTACGCAATGTCCCAATTGGCCCAGACCACCCTGCGCAGTGTATGCGGGCAGGCCGAGCTTGATGAGCTGTTGGCGGAGCGGGAAAAGATTAACAGCGAATTGCAGGAAATCCTTGACATGCACACGGACCCGTGGGGAATCAAGGTTGCCACCGTGGAGCTTAAACATATTGATCTGCCTCAAGAGATGCAGCGTGCCATGGCCAGGCAGGCGGAAGCCGAGCGGGATCG
>JAOZPY010000364.1 GCA_029932495.1 Desulfobacterales bacterium | reverse complement strand
TTGTCGTACCAGGAAAGCACCTTGACCATGTTGTCGATGACATAGGTGGTGGGGGCATCCACGATGGAAGACAGCGGCACACCGTTGAAGTCCGTTGAGACCAGCGGGGCCTCACTGTATCCTAAAATACCCGCCAGGGATTCCTCCGAGGCCTGTTTCAAGGCCTCATTGACCTCCGAGACCGTAAGCCCGGATTTTTCAACCGTGGCCACCAGGTCGACAATGGACACATTGGGAGTCGGCACCCGGATGGCCAGGCCGTTGAGTTTGCCGGCCAGCTCCGGCAGCACCAGAGCCACCGCTTTGGCCGCACCGGTGGTGGTTGGAATCATGGAAAGGGCGGCTGCCCGGGCGCGGCGCAGGTCTTTATGGGGGAAATCCAGCAGACGCTGGTCACCCGTGTAGGAATGAATGGTGGTCATCAGCCCGAAGCGCAGCCCAAAGTTTTCCAACAGTACCTTGGCCACCGGCGCCAGGCAGTTGGTGGTGCACGACGCATTGGATATAATGTGATGCGTCTGGGGATCATACTGGTCAGAGTTGACCCCCATGACGATCGTAATGTCGGGATCAGTGGCCGGAGCTGAAATGATGACCTTGCGTGCTCCACAGGAAAGATGCTTGGAAGCGTTTTCACGATCGCGAAACAGGCCCGTGCATTCGGCGGCAATGTCCACGCCAAAGTCGCTCCAGCCAATTTGTTCCGGGTCTTTTACCGAACGGATGGCGATTGCTTTGCCGTCGATGTCAATGCTGCTTTCACTGGCGGAAATATCATGGTCCAGGTTGCCGTGGACCGAGTCGTATTTTAACAGGTGAGCCATCGTTTTGGCATCTGTAAGATCATTAATGGCCACCACTTCCACCTCCGGATGCTTCAAGGCGGCCCTGAAGACCATCCGACCGATTCTACCAAACCCATTGATTCCAAGTTTTATGCTCATTTGTCCTCCTTTATTAATTTTTTTATCAACACCAGGGCGTCTTCTTTCGAATCCCTATAATATTTATGCCGTTTGCCGATTACCACAAAACCGAGTTTTCGATAAAGCCCGACGGCCGGAATGTTCGAGGGGCGCACTTCCAAAAAAACTTTCCGCGCGCCCCGTTGTACCTCCCGGGAAAAACACTGTTCGAGCAGCTCGGAGCCGATGCCGCACCGGCGCCGTTTTGCTGTTACGGCAATTTTAAGAAGATGCAGTTGGCTGCCGAACAGGTGCATGAAAGCATAAGCAATCAGTGGGGCAGCTGCCGCATCGTCATTGATTTTGGCACAGTAATGGCAGGCATTTTCAACAGCCAGACGGTTTTCGAAATGGGTGCGTTGCCAGGGATGCTGGAACGCCTGCCGCTCAATGGCCAGAATCTGTTCGATATCAGTCTGATTAATGGCTGCCAGGTGCCACCCGGACACGGTTTAACTCCGTTTGTTGCCCTTTAAAATCCCGCTGGCCAGAGATATGCTCTTTTTGCCGAATACCTCCAGATCGGCCGCCAGCTGCTCAAGCTTTTGTTTTCCCCGCATGCCGGCGGCCTGGACCAGGATGGGAAGGTTTACGCCGGATATCACCTCGATGTGCCCTTCTTCCAGAAATGAGTAGCTCAAGTTGGAGGGCGTTCCCCCGAACATATCTGTCAAGATGAGCACTCCAGCGGGGCTTTTTACCGTTTTGATGTTGGCGGCAATTTTTTCGCGCAGTTTCGCGGCATTTTCACTGATGTCAATCGAGACCGCCACCATTGCTTCCGGGCGGCTGCCGATAATAAATTCGGCAGCTTCGATCAATGCCTCCCCCAGCCGGCTATGGGTTACGACAACAATTCCGATCATAAATCACCTGAGTGTTCAAAAGCTTTTCCCCAAAAGGCAGATTGTTACACCGGCTGGTTGATGTCCCGGTGATTGAGCCCCACCGTTTGTCCTGCTGCCTGGATGTGTTCGAAAATGTGGCCGGCAATGGTCACGGAACGATGCCGGCCCCCCGTGCATCCGATGGCAATGGTCAAGTAGGCTTTGCCCTCCTTTTCGTAGAGGGGAATCAAATAATCGAGCAGATCCAGGTACTTTTTAAGGAAGGCCTGGGTTTCCGCATGGTTTAAAACAAAATTTTTAATCTGCTGGGTTTCGCCGTCCAGATCTTTGAGCTCCGGGATAAAATACGGATTTGCCAGAAAGCGAACATCCATAATCAAGTCTGCATCATGCGGTATCCCGTATTTGAACCCAAAGGATACGACATTGATGCGCATCGGTACAAGTTTTTTACTCTTGCGGGCGATGTCAAGAATGGCGGATTTAAGCTCATGGACATTAAACATAGAGGTGTCGATGATCCGATCGGCCGCCGATCTCAAGCCTTGCAGTTGCTGCTTTTCAGCCCGAATGCCCTCCAACAGGTTTTTGCCCACCGACAGGGGATGCTGCCTGCGCGTTGCACTGTAGCGGCGCACCAGGATTTCTTCTTCAGCTTCAAGAAAGAGAATGGAAAACCGGTATCCTTTTTGTTTCAGCTCCCTGAAGACATTTTCATACCTGGACAAAAATCCTTTTTCGCGCAGGTCCATCACCAGGGCGATGCCGGTAATTTCAGAGTCGCGTTCGATGGGCAATTCCAGGAATTTCGGCAGCAGATCCACCGGCATGTTGTCGACACAGTAAAAACCGCTATCCTCCAGGGCCGCCATTACAGTGCTTTTCCCGGAGCCCGAAAGTCCTGTAATTATGAAAATGGTTATATTAAACACGTTGTCCTGTTCAGATGGCTAAAAGTCTTCGTCCTCCTCCTGGATAATATTAAAAATTTCATCCCGGTCCGAGGCTTTCATCAACCGGTGTTTGAATGGATCATTTTTAAGGATACGCGAAATTCGTGCCAGCAGTTTGAGGTGCAGGCCCGTGGAGTTTTCCGGGGTGACAAGCATAAAAAAGATATGGGTCGGCCGTCCGTCCAGCGATTCAAAGTCAACGCCCTTGCGGCTGAGACCAAAGCCGAGAACCAGTGATTCGAGGTCCTTCATTTTCCCATGGGGGATTCCAATTCCCCCCCCGATACCTGTACTTCCGAGTCGTTCTCTTTCCATGAGAACCCTAACAAGGTTCTCCAGATCAACACCGGCAATGGCAGCCACCGGTGCCCCCATTTCCTGAAGGACAGCCTTTTTGTTGGAGGCTTTCAAATCATCGAGAATTGCATCTTTTTGAAGTACATCACAAATTTTCATATCAAATTACCAGATCCGCCTGCAACCCGTCTGGATGTGCGCTTTCAACCGCAAACGCCACACGCATTCGAGATATTAAAAAACATTATAATAATCACGAACTCGGCTGAATCAAGCCGTAATGACCATCTCGGCGCCGGTACAGGACGTTGATTTGATCGGTGCGAGCATTGGTGAATACCAGAAAACTATCTTCGATCAGGTCCATTTGCAACACCGCTTCTTCAACATCCATGGGCTTGTATTCTATGTGTTTGACCTTGACCTGCCGTTCGATTTCGTCATCAGCCAGGGTTTCTCTTTCTTCAACCATGACATGATTGAAACCTTTTGCTCCGGACCGGCGTTCTCTGATTTTTTGCTTGCTTTTCTTTATTTGTTTTTCCAGCTTGTCAAGCACCATGTCGATGGCCGAATACATGTCGTTGGTTTCTTCCTTGCCATATATTGTCAGCTTATCGCCGACAATATTGATTTCAGCGATATGGCGGAATTTTTCAACTGACAGGACCACATTGGCTTCAGCCGGATTGTCAAG
>JAOZPY010000363.1 GCA_029932495.1 Desulfobacterales bacterium | reverse complement strand
CAGCCCGAGTTTTTGAATTTTAGCCGCCGGGGGACAATCCGCCCAAAATGCACACTCGAGCGATAAAAATATCCCACCGGCGCGGCGCATAGCGCAACTCACTGAAAGAAAATACGGGCTTTGTTATATAGAGCGTGTACTGCAAAAAAAATAATGTATGGAATAGGGGACAAAGTCCTTTTTTTTGATGAATTCTGGATGTTTTTGCTTGACATGGATGGATTAATTGGATAATTATGCTGGATTCATTATCAACAGGAGATCGTAAACGTGAAAAAATATACCTATAGTGCAAAAAAATCGGACAACCTGGAGAAATGGTTTCTGGTGGATGCGGAGGGAGCGGTGCTGGGCCGGTTGGCCACGACTCTGGCTTCCCGCCTGCAGGGCAAACACAACCCGCTGTATACCCCGCATGTCGACACCGGGGATTGGGTTGTGGTGATTAATGCGGAAAAGGTGCTGCTGACCGGCAATAAGCTTGATCAAAAAAATTATTACCGCCATAGCGGCTATATCGGGGGACTGACAACGACCACGGCCAGAGAGCTCAGGGAAAAGCGACCGGAGGATTTAATCCGCTTTGCGGTCAAAGGCATGTTGCCGAAAAACAGGTTGGGTAGAAAGCTGTTTAAAAAGTTAAAAGTATACCCCGGCGACAAGCATCCGCACCAGGCGCAGAATCCGGAGCCTTTGAAAATCTAAGTAAATTCAAACAAGAAAAATTCGGGAGAATTCAATGGAGCAAGAAAACATTTACTATGCAACCGGCAGACGGAAGACTGCTATTGCAAGAACGTGGTTAAAGCCCGGCAAGGGTGACATTATCATTAACGCTCGACCGGTTGCCGAGTATTTTCCAATTGAAACCACGCGTGATGAAATGATTCAGCCCTTTAAAATTACCAATACACTGGGATCATATGATGTGAAGGCAACTGTGATCGGAGGTGGAATTTCAGGGCAGGCCGGTGCTGTGAGGCACGGAATTACCCGTGCTCTGGTGGCGCTAAACCCGGATTTTAGGCTGGCTCTGAAAAAGGCCGGCTTTATCAAACGTGACCCGCGGGTTAAAGAAAGAAAAAAATACGGTCAAAAAGGTGCCCGGGCCCGGTTCCAGTTCTCTAAACGGTAAAGTGCACACATCGAATGCAATCTGGGGAACAGGCCATTGTCTGTTCCCTTTTTTTTTGGTGAACAGGGGGATTTGAAAAATGGCGCTTAAAAAGATTGATTTGAATTCCGATGTTGGAGAAAGCTTTGGTCGTTATATGCTCGGACTGGACGAAGAGGTTATCCCCCTGATCAGCTCGGCCAATATTGCCTGTGGTTTTCATGCCGGCGATCCATCGGTGATGAAGCGCACCATTGACATTGCCGCAGAAAGCGGGATTGCTGTTGGTGCCCATCCAGGCTTTCCGGATCTACTGGGTTTCGGACGCCGCAAGCTGGATGCCTCGCTGGATGAGATTAAAGATTATGTCACTTACCAGATCGGTGCCCTGCAGGCATTTGCCACTTCCCGGGGCCTGCGGCTGCAACATGTCAAACCGCACGGGGCACTGTATACCATGGCCGTAGCGAATACGACTATCTGGGATGTGGTGGCCCAGGCGGTAGCCGCCGTGGATTCCGGGTTGATCCTGTTTGTGCTTGGCGGACGTAACCGGCGGGAGATTCAGGATATCGGCGCCCGGCACGGGATTCGCATCGGGTTTGAATTCTTTGGCGACCGGGCGTACAATGCGGATGGTTCCCTGGTGTCGCGCGAACAACCCGGGGCGGTCATTCATGACCCGCAGGCCGTGGCCGATCAGGTACTGAGACTGGTTCAGCAAGGTCGGGTGCGGTGTCTGGACGGCACACAAATCGAAATGACGGCCGACACAATTTGCGTGCATGGCGACAATCCGGCCGCCCTGAAGCTGATCAAAAAAATCCGGCGGACATTGATGGATGAAGGCATTGAGATTGCACCGCTGGGACGATATTTATGAACCGGGAACTAGACAGACCCCCTTGCCACTGTTTGTGGATGGCCACTGATTATCATAGATTCACACATGCGCGATGATAAACCCATATTCCGCCGAATGGGCGACCGCTCTGTTCTCATTGAACTGGGCGATGAAATCAGCCCGACCGTCAATGAAAAGGTTCAGCGGCTTTTTTTCGAACTGGACCGGCTGAAAATCGATGGTGTACTTGATCTGGTGCCGGGTTATCGATCCCTGCTGGTGATTTATCATCCCCTGGTTATTGAAACCGAAGTGCTTAAAAAACGTATCCAGGATGCCTGCAGCCGGCTGGAAGCGACTCGATTGCCGGAACCTGAAACTGTATCTATTCCCGTTGTTTATGGTGATCGCCATGGCCCGGACCTGCAATGGGTGGCACAGTATCATAATATTGCCCCCCGGCAGGTAATCGATCTCCATTGCCAGCCGCTTTACCGCGTTTACATGATCGGTTTTACCCCGGGATTCCCATACCTGGGTGAAGTTCCGGAGGCGCTGAACACCCCCCGTCGAGAAACCCCGCGGACATCGGTTCCCAAAGGATCGGTGGGGATCGCCCAGAGACAGACCGGAATTTATCCGGTAGACAGTCCCGGGGGGTGGCAGATTATCGGGTGGACCCCCGTGGCGCTTTTCAATGCCCGTCGGCATCCGCCAAGTCTGTTGCAGCTGGGAGACCGGGTCCGGTTTTATGAAATCAGTGCCGAGGAGGCCGGGCAATGGCAGACGTAAATGCGTTGCAGGTATTGTCGCCGGGGATTCAAAGCACGGTTCAGGATCTCGGCCGTCATGGATACGGCCGTTACGGGGTTGCTCCCAGCGGGGCACTGGACGGTTTTGCCCTGCGAATCGCCAACCTGCTGGTGGGCAACCGGGAAGATGAAGCTGGCCTGGAGACGACCCTGATGGGGCTGACGCTCCAGGCCTTGACTGACATGCTTGTTGCCGTGACCGGCGCAAACCTTCAGCTCAGGCTGAACGGAAAGCCGCTGCAAATGTGGTGTTCGCATATCATTTGCAAGGGTGATGTTCTGACTTTCAGCGGAGCGGCATCCGGGTTTAGGGCTTACCTATCGGTGGGCGGTGGAATCGGCGTACCCAGGATCATGGGCAGCAAGTCCACCAACCTGCCATCCTGCTTCGGGGGGTTACACGGCCGGGCACTTCAAAAAGACGACATTCTGGCCGTTGCGGATCCGGGTGAAAATTTAAGCCTCGCTGAGCGGTGCCTGCCGCCGGATTGGATTCCGGCCTATCCAGCGCGCTGGACCCTGAGGGTGCTCTGGGGTCCGCAGGATCATCATTTCAGTGCTGAAGGCCGGCAGACGTTTTGCAGCCATGCTTACATGCTGTCACCGGATTCGGATCGTACCGGCATCCGGCTGCAGGGACCCGCTGTTCATAGCCGGACCGATATCGCCGAATCCATCATCTCGGAAGGGGTTGTCGCAGGCGCCATTCAGGTGCCGGGCGATGGGCAACCCATCATTATTCTGGGAGAAACGGTAACCGGCGGATATCGCAAAATCGCCACCGTGATTTCAGCTGATTTGCCCCTGCTGGGTCAGATGAAGCCGGGAGACGCCGTGCAGTTTAAAGCGATTTTACCCGCCGAGGCGACAGATGCACTTCGCAGGCAGGAAGAAAGGATTGAAGGCTTCAAAAAAAGCCTGCCGGGATAAGCAGCCAGACCATTTCCTTAACGCTAAGGCATCCGGTATACCATGGAATTGATATTCATGCCGGCTCCCACCGAGGCAAAAA
>JAOZPY010000362.1 GCA_029932495.1 Desulfobacterales bacterium | reverse complement strand
GGATCGGCTTTGAAGACGATGCGATAATACTCCCACAACGAACAGATGCCGGCAAAAGTGACCAGAAAAATAAAACCGATTCCCCCACGGTAAATCAGAAAAATGACAAGTGGCAGGATTGCCACCGCTGTGATCCAGCGTTTCAAATGCACGGTTATTCAACTCCCCGGGGCAATCGAAATTACTTTTTAGTTTGAGACCGTCAAACGGTTCCGAACCGACGTTCGCGGGTCTGATACTCACCGAGGATTTGTTCTAATTCCTCCCGGGTAAAATCAGGCCACAGGGTGGGGGTCACAAAAATTTCGGTATAGGCAATCTGCCAGAGTAAAAAATTGCTGATTCGCATTTCCCCACTGGTTCGAATCAGCAGATCCGGATCAGGAATATCAGCGGTATAAAGATGACCGGCCACCAGTTCTTCAGTGATACTGTCCGGTTCCAGCAAGCCCTGTTTGACTTTTTCGGCCAGCGTGCGCGCCATGTGAACAATTTCAGACCGTCCGCCATAGCTCAGGGCCAGAATCAGGTTCATGGCTGTATTATTTTTAGTTGCTTCCAGGGCCTGCTGCAGGGTCTGTCGGACGCCGGAGGGTAGTCGCTCGACCTGACCGAGTACCCTCAGCCGGATGTTGTTCACCAACATCTCTTTTTGTTCGGACTGGAGAAACTTTTCCAACAGTCTCATCAGAGCGTTAACTTCCTGTTTGGGGCGCTGCCAGTTCTCGGTGGAAAAGGCATACAGCGTCAGGTAGGAAATTCCGATTTCACGGCAGGCTCGCACGATGGATCGAACCGTGCTGGATCCTTTTTCGTGACCGCTGATGCGGTTTAACAAGCGCTTTTTGGCCCAGCGCCCGTTACCGTCCATAATAATGGCGACATGGGTGGGCAGACTGGCGGCAGCAGCAGTCCCATCGATGGAAGAGTTAGAATTCAAGGATCTCTTTCTCTTTTTCTTCACAGCATTCATCGATGAGCTTGATATGCTCATCGGTTATTTTTTGAACCTGCTGCTGTGCTTTGAAAGCATCGTCCTCGGCAATTTCGCCGTCTTTTTTCATACTCTTGATCAGTTCATTGGCATCACGGCGCAGATTTCGCAGCGAAACCTTGTGCTCCTCTCCCATTTTATGGACAACCTTGACGAGCTCTTTGCGGCGTTCTTCAGTAAGCTGCGGGATCGCAATGCGGATAATTTTCCCATCACTGGAAGGGGTCAACCCCAGGTCTGATTTTAAAATGGTTTTTTCAATATCCTTGATGACGGAAACATCCCATGGCTGAATCGTAATCAGTCGGCTTTCCGGCACTGCCAAAGTCGCCATCTGATTTAAAGGCGTCAGCGTCCCATAATAGTCGACCTTTATTCCGTCCAGGATCGAAAGCGATGCCCGTCCCGTGCGAACCCGATTTAATTCCTTTTTCAGAGCTTCAACGGATTTGGCCATGCCCTCCTTTGTTTCCTCATAAATCGATTCGATCATAGCAGCTCACCTCTTAAACAGGTTTGGCACCCAAGTATTACCACCACCGGATGGCAGCCCATCCAGAACACAACGGTTAGACTCACGGCACATCCCTAATGATCAATCATCGTACCGATGTCTTCCCCGCAAACCACCCGGGCGATATTGCCTTTGTTCTTGAGATTAAAAACAGCCAGCGGCAGTTGATTGTCCATGGCCAGGGAGATGGCCGTCATGTCCATCACCCGCAGCTGTTTTTCCAGCACTTCCATGTAACTGGTATGCTTAAGCATTTGAGCGTCCGAATTTGTTACGGGGTCGGAATCGTAAAGCCCGTCAACCTTGGTGGCTTTAAGCAGAATCTGGGCGTGAATCTCTTGCGCCCGCAACACGGCGGCTGTATCGGTGGTAAAATAGGGGTTGCCGGTGCCGGCACCAAAAATGACCACCCTGCCCTTTTCAAAGTGCCGCAATGCACGCCGCAGGATATAGGGCTCAGCCACGGATCGCATGGAAATCGCCGTCTGGACCCGGGTCTGCACGCCCTGTTTTTCCAGAGCATCCTGCAGGGCCAGGCTGTTGATCACAGTGGCCAGCATACCCATATGGTCGGCGGATGTCCGGTCCATGCCATAAGAACTCGCCGCAATTCCCCGAAAAATATTGCCCCCGCCCACAATCAGTCCTATCTGGACACCCAGTTTGACAACCGCCCGGATCTCCCCGGCCACATATTTAATCATGTCCGGACTGATGCCGAAGCCCTGGTCGCCCATCAACGCCTCTCCGCTCAATTTGACGGCGATACGCTTATATTGAGGGTCTGCCACGGGTTGTGAAGCCTTTCTTTTTTAAGACTCGCCGATCTGAAACCGAACGAAGCGCTTGATCGTGATGTTTTCACCGATTTTGGCGATCATCTCGTTGAGCAGGTCAGCAACGGTCAAATCAGGATCTCGCACGTAAGCCTGGTTCATCAGGCAATTGTCTTTATAGAATTTATTCAGTTTGCCCTCTATAATTTTTTCGATCACGTTTTCCGGTTTGCCCATCTCCCGGGCCTGGTCACGGTAGATGTCCTTTTCGCGTTCGACGATATCGCCGGCAATATCTTCCGGGCGCACCCCCAGGGGGTTGCTGGCGGCGATGTGCATGGCGATATTCTTGGTAAAGCTGATAAATTCGTCGTTTTTAGCGACAAAATCGGTTTCACAGTTTACTTCCACCAGGACGCCGAGTTTGCCGCCCATGTGAATGTAAGATTGGATAATGCCTTGGGACATCGCACGGCCGGCCCTTTTCTGGGCGGTGGCCAGACCCTTTTTTCTCAAAAAATCGATCGCCTTTTCAATATCTCCATCGCACTGCGTCAGCGCCTGCTTGCAGTCCATCATCCCGGAGCCCGTCTTTTCACGCAGTTGTTTTACCTGTGCTGCACTAATTGCTGCCATCTTTTTCTCCTGTGGTTTCAACTTCAGGAACCGATGCGGGTTCACTGATTTCAGCATTGTCCGTCTGCTCCGGAGTCTCCTCGACTTGCATTTCTTCGGCAGCAGAACGTTTGATAATTTCGACCACCGGCCCTTCGGTACCGTCCGAGATAACCTTGCGCTCCCCCGGCTTCAATTCTGCCCCGACGGCGGTCACTTCCATTTCTTCGCCGGTTTGCTTGTCGGCTTCGGCCTGTTGTTTTTCTTCAAAGCGCTGCCGACCCTCGATACAGGCATCTGCAATCCTGGCCGTCAACAGTCGGATGGCCCGGATGGCATCATCATTGCCGGGGATGATATAGTCAATATCGTCCGGGTCGCAGTTGGTGTCAACGATGGCAATGATCGGGATGTTCAGCCGCCGGCCTTCACGTACGGCAATGGCCTCATTTTTGGGATCAACGACAAACATCGCTCCCGGAAGCCCGTTCATGGTGCGAATACCGCCCAGGTTACTGTCAAGTTTAATGCGCTCCTTGGCCAGCTTCAGCCTTTCCTTTTTTGGAAAAAGCTCGATGGAGCCGTCGTTTTGGATCTTGTTGAGATAGTTTAGCCGGTCGATGCTTTTGCGGATGGTCTGGAAATTGGTCATCATACCCCCCAGCCAGCGGTTGTGGACATAAAACATCTCGCAGCGGTTGGCCTCTTCGTAGATGGAATCGCGGGCCTGCTTTTTGGTACCGACAAACAGCAGTGGTTTGCCCTTGGCAACCGTGTCCACCACAAAATCATAGGCGGTTCTAAACATGCGTACCGTTCGCTGCAGGTCAATAATGTAAATTCCGTTGCGCGCGCCGAAAATATACGGCTTCATTTTCGGGTTCCAGCGTTTGGTCTGGTGGCCGA
>JAOZPY010000361.1 GCA_029932495.1 Desulfobacterales bacterium | reverse complement strand
TGTGGATAGCACCCGATGTGAATTCAAAGGATCGGGTCTTTTTTGCCATGTTGTTTCCCCTCCGGGAAAGCCGGAGGACTTCAGATCCTGTGTTGTCAAGGGTTCGCGGTAGCAGACTACAGCTTCACCCTTGACGCCTGGGCTCTGAAGCCCTCCGACTTTTGCAACATTAAGGTAAATTCAGGTTTGTTCCGAATTCCACAATATAAGATCAAATGCCCCATCCGCAATCCCTGTTTGTTACTTCTGCCATTCGCACTCCCCCTTCAAAATCGCTTCAGCCGTCTATTCCTTTACCCTGAACCCTGCACCTTAAACCCTGTACCTGGCGCACAGCGCCTTTAGTCCGTATCGGTTTTGAGCACGGCCAGAAAAGCCGACTGGGGAATCATGACTTTACCTACCATTTTCATACGTTTTTTGCCCTTTTTCTGTTTTTCGAGCAGCTTGCGCTTGCGGGTGATATCGCCGCCGTAACATTTGGCGGTAACGTCCTTGCGAAAGGCGGACACGGTTTTGCGGGCGATAATGGTGCCGCCGATGGCTCCCTGGATGGCAATTTTAAACATCTGGCGCGGAATTTCATCGCGCAGTTTTTCACAGGCCCGACGTGCCCGCTCAACGGCGCCGTCCCTGTGCACCAGCTGGGACAGGGCGTCCACCCGTTCACCGTTGATGAGAATATCCAGCTTGACAAGATCCGTCTCCCGCATGTCGATCATATCATAATCAAAGGACCCGTATCCCTGGGTGATCGATTTCAGCCGATCGTAAAAATCATAGATTACTTCGGCCAGCGGCATTTCAAAAATCATTTCCAGCCGGTCGCTGGTCAGGTACTGGTAGTTTTTATTGATACCGCGTCGCTCCAAGCACAGCTTCATTACGGCTCCCATGTAACGATCCGGTACGATAATCGAGGCGCGGATAAAAGGCTCCCGGGTCTGGGCGATGAGGGTCGGATCCGGATAGAGTGCCGGGTTGTCGATGGTTACCTCAGAACCGTCATTCATCACCAGGCTGTAGCGCACGGATGGGGCGGTGAGGATGAGTGACAGCCCGTATTCACGTTCCAGCCGTTCCTGGACCACTTCCAGGTGCAGCAAGCCCAGAAAGCCGCAGCGGAAGCCAAATCCCAGCGCCGCCGAGGAGTCCTTTTCATAAATCAGCGAGGCGTCGTTTAATTTTAGTTTTTCAAGGGCGATGGCCAACTCTTCATATCCGTCGGAAGCCACGGGGTAAATGGAAGAAAAAACAACCGGCTTGGCCTCCTTGAATCCGGGCATGGCTGAATCACACGGTCTGTCTTTCAAGGTGACCGTGTCTCCGCAGCGGGTATCGGAAACCGTCTTGATGCCGGCGATCAGGTAGCCGACCTGACCGGCCGACAGCTGTTTTTGCTTGACCATCTCAATTTGAAAGATGCCCACCCCTTCAACCCGGTACGTCGCGTTGTTGGACATGAAGACAATGGTATCGCCAGCCTGCACCCGCCCGTTAAAGACACGAAAATGCACCACCGTGCCGCGGTAAGGGTCATAGTGGGAATCAAAGATCAGGGCCTTGAGCGGTCGGGCGGGATCACCGGCCGGCGGCGGCAGCCGGGTGACAATTGCTTCCAGTACGGCTTCGATGCCGGTGCCTTCCTTGGCGGAAACCAGCAGGGCTTGGTCCGGGTCCAGGCCGAGATCTTCGGCGATTTGCATTTTTACCCGTTCGATGTCCGCCGAGGGCAAATCGATTTTATTGATGACCGGAATGATCTCCAGATCGTGTTCCATGGCCAGGTAAAGATTGGCCAGGGTCTGGGCTTCGACCCCCTGGCTGGCATCAATCAACAGCAGGGCTCCCTCGCAGGAAGCCAGGGAACGCGATACTTCATAGGTAAAATCCACATGCCCGGGTGTGTCGATGAGGTTTAAAAAATAGGATTGCCCGTTTGCGGCGGTGTATGGCAGACAAACCGTCTGGCTTTTGATGGTGATGCCCCGCTCACGTTCAATGTCCATGGTGTCGAGAATCTGGTCCTGAAATTCTCGTTCTGGAATTACACCGGTTGCCTGAATGAGTCTGTCCGACAGGGTGGACTTGCCATGATCGATATGGGCAATGATGCTGAAGTTGCGTATGTTTTTCATCAAGGTTGATTTTTTAATAAAACTGTCAATCAGGTTGCCGAATTGACAACGCTCGTTGTGACTCCGAAAATAACGCTATCTATGCGATGAGGCAAAAGAAAGTTGACAGAACTTATCTTTGCCGGTATAATTATAAATAATAATTAATAAATTTAGCCTTTTATCAATTTTACCATAAGACTGTCAAGCCCGGATGCGATTTTATTTGCCATCGGGCTGCCGCCGCCGAATCAATGCAACAGATTCCCTCAAAAGATATCCACATCCTGATCGTCGATGACGACAAGAATGTTCGCAATACCATGAACGAATATGTCATCGCTGCCGGCTACAGCTCCCGTGCGGTTTCTTGTGCCGAAGAAGCCCTTGATTTGCTGGAAAGCAATACTTTCCAGGTGGTCATTACCGATATCATTCTGCCGGCCATGGGGGGATTGGAACTGACCAAAACCATTAAGAAGGACAATGATTCGGATGTGATTGTCATGACCGGTTACAGCGATGACTATTCTTATGAAGAGGCCATCAATATCGGTGCCAGTGACTTTGTTATTAAACCGGTGCGCCTCGAGGAATTGATGCTGCGGCTCAGACGCGTGCTCAAAGAACGGCAACTTACCAAAGAACGTACCCGGATGATGGAAAAGCTTCAACGGCTGGCCATCACCGATGGATTGACCAAGCTTTACAATTCCCGATCGTTTTACTCCCAGCTGGAGCTGGAGGTCGACCGTTTTAACCGTTACGGACACCCCTTGGCCCTGCTATTGCTGGATATTGACTACTTTAAGAAATACAATGATGCTTACGGCCACCTGGAAGGCGACAAGGTGCTGGTAAGATTCAGCCAGATCATCAAATCCTGCCTGCGGGCCAACGATTCGGCCTACCGTTATGGCGGCGAAGAATTTACCGTGATTTTGCCGGAAACCGGGGCCGAAGAAGCGCTTACCGTGGCCCAGCGGATCCGCGCCAACCTGGAAGAAGAAGTGTTTTCTCCTGAAAATGGCGGCAATGTCACGGTTACCATCAGCATCGGGGTGACGGAGTATCATGCCAAGGAAGAGTTGGCCACCTTTATCCAGCGCGCTGACAAGGCCATGTATCACTCCAAGCAAAACGGACGCAACCGGGTTTCCACCCTGTACGCCAATGACAAGCAAGACGCCGGGTTCTGAACCGGGCCGGACGATTCACTCCCTGATTACCACCTTGAGAAAAAGATCCCCCCGCTGGCCTGGCGCAACTTCTTTTCCCAGTCCTTTCAGCCTCAGGGTCGTGCCTTCCTGGATTTGCGGCGGGACGTTCACCCGCAAAAGGCGTTTATGAAATCCCCATGGAATGTTTACCAGTTTGCGGGTGCCGACAACAGCCTCATGGGGGGAGACGACAATGGTGCCGTAAAGATGGGGGTCCATTCCGGGGCCCACCGGCCGAATGACCTGCAAGTGGGGGCTTTTTCTGCGTGCTGTTACCCGGCGGGCTGTATCCGGGACCGGAGTTCCGGGCAACATGAGAAATAGCTTGAAAAATATGATGCCGAAAACAAAGCCGCCGATGTGGGCCCACCATGCCACCCCGCCCGCCTGACCATGGCTGGCGGCGGCACTGATAAACTGCATGACAAACCAGAATCCGATAAAGAAAAAGGCCGGGATTTCCAGAAAATA
>JAOZPY010000360.1 GCA_029932495.1 Desulfobacterales bacterium | reverse complement strand
GCCCGCCATTTTATCTGCTCATCCAAGCTGCACAAAAATGAAAAAAGCGGATTGACGACCCGCCGCGCAGGCAGACGGCGCATCTCAGCAAAATTTTTTACAAAATCGTCTTCCTGCAGCAGTTGCAAGATCTTTTTTTTTAGCTGACGGCCGCCCATTCGAACGGTTTTCATGAATCTCCATGATCGCGTGTCATCAGGCTTTGCACAAGATGAGCCCCAAAATTGCTTGCCTTTTTTCTTCGGTGGTCTACGTTCCTATTATTCTTCTGCCCAGTAAATACAGTCAGCCGGGCAGTTCTTAATCGCCTCGCCGACCTCGCCGGGGTAGTTGTCCCGATCGATCACTTCAATATAACCAGCATCGTTCAGCCGGAATACATCCGGGCAAACCTCTACACAAACACCGCATACGATGCAGTCACTGAGCTCAACCACCGGTATCTTCATTGGCAGATTTTTTCCGGCCTTGGGCGCCCCGTTCATACCCTGCCGCCGCTGCAGGATTGCCTGCAGCGCCCGAAGTCAACTTATCCCTTAACAGCCCTGGCCACCTTGCGGCCAAGTTCAAAACAGGATTGCAGAGCATCTTTGTCCGGTACATACTGAACTTTGAGGCCCGCATCGATGATATCAAATTTCATGGCCTCCAGCTCTTTGTTGATCATTTTGACGGCCTCGCCGGACCAGCCGTAAGAGCCGAATGCCGCCCCGATCTTGTTCAGCGGTTTGAGACCTTTCATATAGGTGAGAATGTCCGCCAGAGAAGGAAACAGCTGATTGTTCAAAGTAGGTGAGCCGACCACCACGGCCCCGGCCTCCAGCACCTCGGTCATGATCTCGCTGCGATGGCTTTTACGGACATGGAAGGGCTTGGCCACAACGCCTTCCTGATTCAGCCCGGCAGTGACAGCCTCGGCCATTTTTTCCGTACTGTGCCACATTGTATCGTATAGCACCACGGCTTTTTGTTGCGGTTCCTGCCGGCACCAGCGCACATAAGCTTCGATAATTTTAGTCGGATCCTGGCGCCAGATGACACCGTGATCCGGACAAATCATTTTAAATTCCAGCCCGAGCCCCATAACATTGTCAAGCAGCTTCTGGATATGGGCCGAATACAGCATCAGGATATTGGCAAAATACTTTTTAGCATGCTGCATGATCGCATCGCCGATCTGATCATCAAATCTTGCCGGACCGGCATAATGCTGACCGAAGCCATCGCTGGAAAACAAAATTTTGTCTTCCTTAAGATAGGTAAACATGCTGTCCGGCCAGTGAATCATGCGGGTTTCGAGAAAAGTCAGGGTCCGTTTGCCAATTTTCAATTCCTCCCCGTTGGCCACGGGGCGGTAGTTCCATTTTTGGCGGAAATGCTTGGCAAGATTCTTGTGCCCCATTTTAGAGCAATAAATGGGTTTGTCCTCACCGATGCGGTGCAGCACCCGTGCCAGGCTACCGGTATGGTCCATCTCGGTATGATTGCTGACCACCAGGTCGATCTGCCTGGGATCGACCACCTGAGCGATATTGTCAAACAATTGATCGGCAAAACCCTCTTTAACCGTATCGATGAGCACGGTTTTTTCATCCACAATTAAAAAACTGTTGTAGGTGGTGCCCAGATCAGTAGAATACCCGTGGAAATCCCGGATGTTCCAATCCCGGACACCGACGCTGTATATGCCATCTGCTATTTTGATTGCTTCCATTATTAACCCCCGTCTTCATTCTGGGTTGAAATTAAATTTTCGCCAACAGCACCTGCCCGGTGCAACCTGGGCGACACTCTGCACAAACCGCCACCCGAGGCAATCAAATTACCATCCTGCGTCAGTAACAATGCCCTTTTTGCAGGCAAATTGATTTCGGCCGCAAAAAGGGCATTACAGTTGACCATCGGTATTCAGCTCCCGGGGCCGCTATTCCTCTTTTTCAAAATCATCTTTGGCAGCGCCGCACACCGGGCACTCCCAGTCATCCGGCACATCTTCGAACTTGGTGCCGGCTGCTACGCCGTTATCCGGGTCTCCCGGTGCCGGATCATACACATAGCCACAAATCGTACATACGTATCGGTCCATTGTTTTTCTCCTTTTATATGGTTTGATGGTTAATCATTAAAGGGCGCCCACCGGGGTGGGGCTTTCCGCTTTTTAGCAGATCGACATATTTTTTCAAGTCTGCTGATCTTCTTTTACGGAACCGGGCCCGGCCAGTGGCTTGAACATCTTTTTGCCCGCGCCACACACCGGACAACGCCAGTCATCCGGGAGGTCCTCAAAACGTGTTCCCCGGGCAATCTTTCCCCGACGATCGCCCCTGTCCGGATCATAAACATAACCGCAATTAACCGTCTGACACTGATACATTTCTTCAGGATTGGCCATTTTCACCTCCACGCACCTGCAATTATGGTAAAGCAAATATAATCAAATACGGCACAGGGTATACCGCATCAACGGATCCGTTGTCCGTCGTGGGTTGTCCGTTGCTTATTGGGCGGTATAATGCCTGATTCTTATACTCTCACGGTGCGTGGCAATCTAGGTGCGATCAGCAATGCTTACCTGACAACGGACCACAAGCAATCAACCACGAACAATTCTGCACTTGGCGCATCATTAAGTCATATCTGCCGAATCAGTTCCCGCACATGCTGCTCAATATCATCGCGGACTGCACGCATGAATTCCAGGGGCCGCCCGGCGGGATCCGGCAGGTCCCAGTCGATTCTTTGTGCGCCCGGAACCAGCGGGCACTGTTCTTCACAGCCCATGGTAACAATCAGCTCGGGACTTTCAGCCGCAAGCGCCTCGTCTATGGACCGGGGGCTGCGAAACCCCATGTCGACCCCTTTTTCATGCATTGTCTTTACCATGTCAGGATCTACCTTATCGACGGGCTGGCTGCCGGCACTGAGCACGTCCAATCGATCCCCGGCCAAAAACTGGGCAAACGCCGCAGCCATCTGACTGCGGCAGGCATTTTCGCGGCAGATAAACAGTATTTTTCTGCGTCCCTGAAAGCTCTGCAAAAGACCATCCACCGCATTTTGAACGTCTTCGAGCACCGCAGGCCGCCGGGCCAGGTCCTTTGGCCCTTCGATGCCCCGGTACGTCAGACTGCCTTCAAAACGGGCGGCGATGGCATCAAAAAAATACTGGGCTGTCAGGTTCAACCCTTCAAACAGGTTCTTGCCTTTTGTCGCTCCGACCGACAGCACAAACCCCCGACGCATGGGCGCTGCGGGATCGGTCAGCTTGAGTTTATATTTTCGCGCCCAGAATGTCTGGCAGCGATCAACCACGGCCTTGAGCTGGGCGGTCATGTTGTAGAAAAAGATGGGGGTGGCCAATACCACCACCTCCGCCTGGCGCAGCAGCGGATATATTTCGTCTCTGACATCATCATCAATCGGGCAGAATCCTTTTTTTTCACAGACGACGTATTCCTTGCAGGGCACAATGTTTCTGCGGGTAACATCAATAATGGATGTGCGGGCACCTTTTTTTTCTGCAGCCTGCATAAAGGCGGACAGCAGGTAATTTGTATTTCCTTTTTTGCGGGGGCTCCCCTGTAAGCCGACTACCAGCATGGGCACCTGCCTGTTTCCCACTATTTTAGAATCTAGGTTGGTTCACTTCAGCTCTTTGCCTTGACATGGCACTTGGCGCAACTGGTGGGACCAGCCTTGCGTCCTGCCTTTTTCTCCGTCTTGTGACACTTGATGCACAGTTTGCGCATCACGTATTTTTTTTTCAACTTACCACTGGCCTTGAGCTGTTTAATGGCTCCGGATTGCTGGGGAAACAC
>JAOZPY010000359.1 GCA_029932495.1 Desulfobacterales bacterium | reverse complement strand
CCGTGTTAAGCTATCAAATGACCTCCGGATAAGACTGGAACGTTAAGCTTGCCGGTTGTGGGGGAGGGGGGCTGTAAAACCAGATGGCGGAATCATATTGGATCATCATCGCCGCATTAAGCGTTTTTTTGCTGATTTATCTGCACAAGCGCAAAACAGGCAAGGATCCCCGTATTGCCGGTCCGGACGGCCGGCTTTATCACCGCAAGGAGGAATACATCGACTATTATTCCGGCAGGCATATCTGGCTGCTGACCCGTTTTGACGTCAGCGGTCGAAGCCGCGATCACATTCTTTCGGTTTTTTATAAAGATACCGGTGAAAAATGTTTTTTTACGGTCTATAAAATTCGTTCCGGAGGCTATATCCAATACAAAGACGGACAGCTTTCCATGGTTAAAACCCCGCCGGACATTGATTCTGTAACCATTTCACAATAACCGGCCGCGGCAGTAAGAATCACGCCCAGGCATCCCACCAGTCATTAGATCGTGTTTGCCATGTTGTTTATGCAATGCTGCGGTTTACGCTGCGACTGGGTCTGCATCCCATCTGAAGTAAAATCCAGTTCGAACAGTGACGCTCATCATTAGATTGCTTTTGGGAGTCGGTTCAAATAAGGTCCCCCTGCCCGGAAAAACAGGCAGGGGGATTGTTGACAGGTCGAACATTGACGGTTAGACGCTTTACTCCGGCGGGACTTCCTTAAATGCCAGGGTTACGTCAATTCCACGACTGGCGTGGTAGCTTTTCATGGCAAGATAAATTACCGCCGCAATGACGCTGATACCGATGTTAAAAATAATTGCCGGTGTTGTTGTGAACAACCGCAGCCCGGGATGAAAAATGAAAGCCAGGACCATGGCGCCGCAAAACAGGGTTCCGATAATTCCGGTGTATACGATTGCTTTGCCGTATTTGGCCGCTGGTGAAGCCTCGTAGATCGCTTTGGCCCGGTAAGGGAACAGCACGCCCGAGAAGCAGGAAAGGACAAACACATAGCCGCAGGCGAAAGTGACTCCCAAGGTCAGGTCAAACCATCCCGGGATGTAATTGTAAAATAAAATCCAGATACATCCGCCGATACCGTATGCCAGATGGGCATTAACCGGTGCATGATATTTGGGATGAACCCTGGAAAACCATTCCGGCAGCGTACGGTCCAGCGACATGGCCACGATGTCCCGGGTCATGCCGATGTAGCAGTTACAGGTAATCTGAAAGGAGTTGGCAATAAAGCCGATGCCCACCAGCAGGATTACGATGGGATGGGAAATTGCCTGTACGATGATACTGGGAAAGTTAAGCCCCGCCAAGGTTCCCAGCGCTTCTCCGCCGATCATTCCGTTGTAAGCGGCCGAGGATGCATTGAGGTATTGCTGACCGACTGCCTGTTCAAATAAATAGCCGTTGATGGCCAGGAGCACACCGACGAAAACCAGGGATCCCACGATGATGAACATCTGGGACTTCAGATTCTGGGCGCTCTTGATTTCAGATCCCTGCTGAACGGAATAGCTGGCCCACTGGAGGCTGGTCCATACCAGGGGGGCGACGCCAAGGGTCATCAGGAAGCTGAATTTCGGGGTCAGGTTCAGCCCGGCGTCTTGCGCCTGTTTGATAATCGCGGCGTAGCTTCCGGTAACCCCATCGATTTTATTCAAGAACAGATTGATTTTGTCGGCAAACTCCCCGGGGGTCAAGCCGGCAAGCACGATCAGAGAGACCACAAAGCCGATGATGATCGATGCAAAAAGAAACCACTGCAGAATGACGTAGTTTTTAAAGCCGGTGCACAGAAACCAGCCAACGAAGGCGGTTAAAATAATAGATATCACCACAATACCGGTGGGGCTGAAGGCCCACTTGCCGAAGGCGATCAATGAGGGGCTGTCGATGGCGGCTCCCAGGGACAGAAAAAGCGGGGCAAGTCCCAGAGCGGCAAAAAGCCAACCGGCAAGAGCAACCCATTGCAGAATCCAGATAACAAATCCGCTCATTACCGAGGTAAATCCGATCCCGCCGCCGAGAATACGGCTCTGGAAAATATAGTCCCCTCCGCTGCGCGGCAGAGCGGATGCCAGAAAAGCAATGGTTATGGAAACAAACGCCTGGCAGAAAGTGCAGATTAAAATACCGAGCCATAAGCTGCTGCCAGGAAAAACCTGAGGAGCCCATAGATAAACCCAGGGGAAAATCAGGCTCATGGTCAAAACATTGTATGCGAAGGCGGAAAAGGGTGACATAACGCGAATCAACCCCGATGCCTTCCTGGTAAATACTTCTTGCGCCATAACAGTTCTCCTCTCCCTTTAATTATCCTTGTCAGAAAAGGCCCAACGCCAGACCTCACCCATGATAACAAAGCCCAAAGCGCAACTTAAATTCACCACCTCCTTTCGGTTAACTTTGAAAATGTCTGCGTTGACAATCCATTATCGTTCGATATCTTCAACTTCGTTGTACCATTTCATGCGGGTGCCTATTTTAGAGCGCAGCTTCCAGCTCATGCTTTTAGGCGCCTTGTCAATGGAGGCGAGCAACTGGTCCGTGCGTTGACGGATGAGCGTTTTATCGTCATCTGTGAGCAGCGGAATTTCAGACAGATAGTCTTTGAATTTTTCCAAATTGGTGGTGGCCGTGTGGTGAAATCCCCAGTCTTTTGCAAACAGATTTGAAATAAAACCGGCATCAATGCTGTCCTGCGAGCCATCGGCCACCGCATGCTCCAAAAAGAGCACGGACAGGTCTTTAAAGTCCTTGTCGTTGATCTGTACAATCTGCAGTTTCTGCAGCACCATCTCTTCCAACGGGATTGTCAGGTGGTTGCCATTCAAGCGGTTTTTAAAATAAATTGTGTGGCAGAATTCCAGTTTATCCCTGAAAACGTCCACCAGCAGCCCATCCTGGTTTAAGAATATATCCCGGGTTGACGCATGCCATATATAGTGCTGCTGTTTTTCGAAACCCTGTTCGGCAAAAAATTGGTCGATTTTTTCTGATTTGACGTTGCCGTATGTCATGACATCGACATCGGTGAGTCGTCTATCGAATTTAAAATAAAGATCCCTGTGCTTCGGACAGCGATTGATAAAGGCGGTGGCCCCCAGCAGCTTAACCGGCAATTTGCGGGCAAGCGCGCCTTCGGCCAGCTTTATGGCCCAGTCATAGATATAATCGTTGGTCAGGACTTCACTCTTGTCTAAAGTTTTTTGTTTCAGTTCATGTTCTTTATCCATTTCAGCCCTCATACCTAAATTATCTAAACTTCTAGCTGTATATACAATCAGCCGAAAAAAACACACCTTTCCCCGCGCATTTACCTTTATTCAATATTATTTCAGACAATTGGGTTGTGAACGGGTTTGCACGCGGACAAAACCTGATCCTCTAAGGTGGGATCAATTTATATGGAAAAACAACAGATGTCAAGTTTGAACATTTCCATTTATTTTACTGCAACAACCGGACAAGTTGCCTCTAGAATGACATATTGGGCTGTTGATCCAAGTAGCAATTTACCCACTTTGGATCGTTTGTGAACGCCGACGATGATTTCATCAACCCTCTTCTCATCTGCAAATTTCACAAGTTCTTCTCCTGCTGTGAGGCCGGATTGTATCAGCCGGGTCTCACAGGGTATATTTTTCTTTTCGAACCCGCTTTTCAGTCCCTCCAACTCTCGATCTGCCTTTTCCATATCATTGAGCTGAAGTTCATGACTTTCCTTCATTGACCTGACGATAAACACTTCGGCATTAAAGGCGGTGGCATGCTTTTCGGCCAAAGCAACAGCTTCCCGGGCCACCTGTGATCCATCATAA
>JAOZPY010000358.1 GCA_029932495.1 Desulfobacterales bacterium | reverse complement strand
TCCATGTCCACCAGATGCTGGGCTTCTTCCTGGGCCAGAATCTCCATGGCATCGGCAACTTTCATCTTGCGCCGCTTGGTGGTTTTCGGGAACATGCCTCCGAGCATATCTTTAAAATTAATGCCCATCTCTTCCATCCCGATATTGGAAAAAATTTCCACCATCGGCATACTGCGGTCGGCGACATCCAGGTCCACAAAACGATTATCGAGTTTTCCGCGCCGCAGCATACCGCGCAATTTTTCCCGGGTGGAGGAAGATTCATCACTTCCGCCGCTCACCAGCTCAAACTGGACTTCCTTGGATTCTTCAGCACGGCCTGCAGGCGGTGCGCCGGCCTTTGGAAGCAACAGATCCAACATACGTTCTTCCGCATTGCGTCTAGCCTTGTCCTGCACCTGCTCCTGAGCGCGTACTTTGAAATGGTTGATTGTCAGCTCCACCAGGTCTCTGACCATCGACTCCACATCCCGGCCCACGTATCCCACCTCGGTAAACTTGGATGCTTCAACCTTGTTAAAGGGCGAATCGGTCAGTCGCGAAAGCCGCCTGGCTATTTCGGTTTTACCAACGCCGGTGGGCCCGATGAGGATGATATTCTTAGGTGCAATTTCATCGCGCAGATCCTCGGGCACCTGCTGTCGGCGCCACCGGTTGCGCAGGGCCACGGCCACTGAACGCTTGGCCCGGTCCTGTCCGATGATATATTTGTCAAGTTCTTTAACAATTTCAGATGGTCTCAGATCACTCATGAACAATACCTTTGACTGATACGCTCAGCCATAAATGTTTTTCAATTATTCACTACCGATTAACACAAAAATTTAATTCATATCAGATGTTTTTTTCAGCCCTGAACCTTGGACCCTGAACCTTGAACCCAGCTGTTATAATTCTTCGATGGTCACCTTATCATTGGTGTAAATGCAAAGCGAGGCGGCAATCAGCATGGATTCCCGTACGATATCGACCGCATCCAGGTCGCTGTGCTTCACCAGTGCAGTGGCGACTGCCTGGGCAGCCACGCCGCCCGAACCAATGCCGATAATTCCCTCGTCGGGCTCAATGACATCTCCATTGCCGGAAAGCAGGTACATGCTCTCGGCGTCCACGGCGATCATGATGGCTTCAAGACGTCTTAAGAATTTATCGGCACGCCAGTCCCGTGCCAGTTCCACCGCGGAGCGAGTCAGGTTGCCGTTATAGCGCTCCAGCTTTTTTTCAAGTTTCTCAGAAAGGTTCAGCGCATCGGCAGTGGCGCCGGCGAAGCCAACAATGATTTTATCGCCATAGATGCGCCGCACCTTCCTGGCATGGTGTTTGACGACATTGCTGTTCAGGGTCACCTGGCCATCCCCGGCAACCACCACTTTTCCTCCGTGCCTGAGGGCTAAGATTGTCGTTCCATGAAAATTCATGTTTTGAGACTCCGTTTCGATCGTGATCGGGCAAGCTTGCAACCGGGTGCCGGTTCGCAATCGTCACCAGGCTGCAACCCGCAGGGCGCTCCTATTTTCTGGGATGCGCACGATCATAAGTTTCCATCAACCGATCCATGCTAACGTGGGTATATTTTTGAGTAGTGGACAGACTCTTATGCCCCAGAAGCTCCTGGACGATCCGCAGATCTGCACCGGCATCCAGCAGGTGCGTAGCAAAGCTGTGGCGCAGGGCATGCGGAGATACCGGTTTAAGCAGACCGCCGGCACGCACAAATTTATCCAGGATACGCCCCACGGATCGGGCTGTGAGCCGACCGCTGTTTTTGTTCAAAAAAAGTGGGTCTTCAAGCTTCAAAGCACTACCGCTGCGGGTCTGCAGCCGCTCACGGTACCGTTCAATGGCCTGCAGCGCCTTGCGCCCGATGGGTACGATACGCTGCTTGGCGCCTTTTCCCAGCACCCGGATCAGGCCAGCGTTTTCATCGACATCCCCGTTGTTCATTGTCACCAGTTCCGAGACCCGAATCCCGCAGGAATACAAGGTCTCAAAAATGGCCCGGTTTCTCAACGCCAGCAGGCCATCGCCCTGAATGGAATCGAGCAGCCGGAACATCTCATCAACGGGCAGATAAACAGGAATGGTTTTATCCTGCTTTGGAGTGAGAATCATCTCGGCCGGATTGTCTGTAAGCCTTCCCTGTTTTACAAAATAGTTAAAAAATGACCGCAGTGCCGAAAGCTTGCGGGCGACGGTTCTTTTTGTGTTTTTTTTGTGAAGATGCCCCAGGTATCCCCTGATGGTCATGGCATCCACCTGCTCGATCTTTACTGCATCGGGCCCCGAACGGTGGCTGCTGCCGGATATTTCAACAAAATATACTGAGAATTCCTCCAGATCATGCCGGTACGCACGGCAGGTGTGCTGCGAATAGCCCTTTTCGACGGCCAGTGTTTGAACAAAAGCATCAATGGCGTTTTGCATCGGCCCCATCTTCATGGCAGCTGCACCTGCTCGCCTGCGGTTTAAAATTTGATCAGCGACTCGAGTTGTCGCCATGATTCGACCTCTAAAAAAGGGTGCGGCTGCCGATTCCAGGGTTGTTTAAAAACGACCGGCATAATGCCGGCTTCTTTGAGTTGATAGCAGGTCTCCAACCGGTCTTCCACGAAGCAGGCAACCTTGCGCTGCTTTAATACATCAGCCTTGTATTCAAAGGATCCGGTGGCCACAAGTTCAATGGCGCCTGGATCCAGGGGCAGCAAGTTGCTAAGCCATTGTGTGATGGGGCCGGGATACGGCCTGGCCGTGACCAGAAGCAGGGGACCGTAATCGCGACCGATACGGGCCAGCACGTTGACCGCCCCGTCAATGGGCCGCAGCGGTGTGTGATAGTCCCCGACAAGAATTCGATCCACAACGGCATCGATGACTTCCGGTTCAATGGGGATGCATTCGGC
Source organism: Desulfobacterales bacterium (assembly GCA_029932495.1). GTDB lineage: Bacteria > Desulfobacterota > Desulfobacteria > Desulfobacterales > JAFDCJ01 > JAFDCJ01. Next base: position 933 of record JAOZPY010000358.1, on the reverse strand, counting down.
CAGGTTGTAACAGGAAATGTCTTCATAACGAATGCCGCTGATACGAAAAGCGTCCCGTGCTATCTCAAGGAACAAGCTCATGGTGTCGGCAATAACGCCGTCAATATCAAATGCCACTGATGCTGGATCAATCATAGAATTATAAGCCGTATACCCCCTGCCCCAGGCCGCTAAAAACAGGGAACCCGATTCAGGCTACCGCTTTGCGGGTTTTCTTTTTAAGCCTTGAAATGCGCCGTTTGTAAATTGTTGCCATTTTTCTGTCATTGGCTTCCAGCAAGGCCTGCCGCTGTGCTTTAAAGGCTTGAATTTTTTTCTTTAATTCGCCGACGGAGGCATCCTTTTTTTTAGCCGGCTTGTCCTTGATCCCCTTGACTTTTTTAATGGCGACAATCAATTCTTCCTTTTTCATACCGTGAACACCGCTAATTTCAGGCATGTCCTTGGCCATTTCCCGCAGGTCTTTGACCGTCATTTTCTCAAGGGGTTTTTCCATGGTTTCAACCTTTTCAGCGCTCATTTGACAAAGCTCTCCTTTTTTATTGTTTGATGAATAAATTGTAAACTGGAATTTTTAACCACTTTCGATAAACCTGTCAACTGATAAGCCGAACGGTAACATTTTTTCTTCCCCCGGCCCGGCTTATCCGTTTTTCTACCCTTTTTCGCCATCATGCGTCAGCAAGCGTAAAAAAGGCTTAAACAGTTCGATGGGGATGGGGAAAATGGTGGTGGTATTGCTTTCGGTGGCCAGTTCGTTCATGGTCTGCAGATAGCGCAGCTGCAAGGCCGTGGGATGCTCCTCTATGATTTCGGAAGCCTCGGCCAGCTTGGTTGCCGCCTGATACTCACCTTCGGCATTGATTACCTTGGCCCGGCGATCCCGCTCGGCTTCCGCCTGCCTGGCCATGGCACGCTGCATCTCTTGAGGCA
>JAOZPY010000357.1:1372-3844 GCA_029932495.1 Desulfobacterales bacterium | reverse complement strand
AGCAAACGGGTTGACATGGCCGATCAGATGGTGTTGGTTGGCATTTTTCTGGCCTTTTTGTACTGGGGGCTTGAATCCTTTTTAAGCGTGTTTTCTCCTGAAGAGGTCAGTTTTTACCGCAACATATTCGGGCCGAATGTCAGCGGGATGTGGATGCGGCTGATTGTGCTGTGTCTTTTCCTGATTTTTGGCTCCCATGTCCAGTTTACCATTAACAAGCGCAAAAAGGCCGAGGAAGAACTCCTGGAATCCTACCGTAAACTGCATAACGCCCGGGCTGCAACCATCCTGGGGCTGGCCAAACTGGCCGAATACCGGGATGAAGGTACCGGAACGCATCTGGAAAGAATCCGCGAATATGCCAGGATGATCGCCCAGGAAATGGCCAACAGCTCAAATCACCATGACATCACCCCCGAGTTTATCGATGACCTCTATCATTCATCCATCCTGCATGATATCGGCAAGGTTGGTGTGCCGGATGCCGTTTTATTGAAACCCGGCAAACTGACCGATGAGGAGTTTGAGGTCATCAAACGTCACACCGTGCTGGGCGGGGACGCGCTTCAGGCTATCGAATCAAAGATTGAGGGGCGATCGTTTCTTCACCTCGGAAAAGAGATCGCTTACAACCACCATGAAAAATGGGACGGCAGCGGATACCCCCGGGGGCTCAAGGGAGATGGCATTCCACTGTCGGCGCGGATTGTTGCCCTGGCCGATGTCTATGACGCCCTGACTACCCGGCGTCTTTACAAGCAAGCCTACAGCCATGAAAAAGCGAAAGAGATAATTGTCAGTTTGAAGGGCATCCACTTCGATCCTGAGGTGGTGGACGCGTTTTTGTTGCTGGATGAAAAATTCAACCATGTCCGTGAAGAGAACTTGAAAACAGAAACCGAGCTTATTTCCCGGTCTGATCCGGCCACCGAGAAATCCCCCCAATAAGCCCCCTTGCCTTGCAAAATTGATCTTAAGCTTTGTCCTTTTCCGGCCGATATACCCCATAGATACCAATGTGTGTTGCTTGCCCGGGTGCATGCGATATTTTTTTACTCACGAGGGATTTTACGCATTTTATATAGTTATATCCTGATATAACAGGATGTTACGGAGGGATGTAAACCCCCCCTTCGCTGGGGAAAACCGCTGAGGGAAATCCGGTTTTTCCCGACGGCCAGGGACCGTTGCCTATCTATGCCAGTACTTGAGGCCAAACAGTTCGGCAAGTATCAGCTTTTGGACCAGATCGCTCTGGGCGGTATGGCCGAGCTGTATCGTGCCAAGCTGACCGGCGCCCAGGGTTTTGAAAAGCTGATTGCGATCAAAAAAATTCTGCCCCATCTGTTGCAGGAAGAGAATTTGGTCAAGGCTTTCATTGATGAGGCCAAGTTGGCTGCCCTGCTGCACCATGAAAATATTATCCAGATCTATGATTTCGGCAGCACGGACAATGAATATTTTATTGCCATGGAATACCTGTTCGGCAAAGATCTGCGGGCCATCATCCGCGCGGCCGAAAAAAAAGAGCTGCCCCTGGGGCTCGAAAATATTTTGTACATCATCTCACGTGTCTGTGCGGGGCTTGATTATTCCCACAACCTGAAGGACCTGCATGGAAATCCTTTGAACATCATTCATCGTGACATCAATCCCCAGAATATCTTTATCACTTACGAGGGCCAGGTTAAAATTATCGATTTTGGGATTGCCAAGGCGGCCAGTCAAAACGCCACCACCCGGGAAAACCTCATCAAGGGCAAGCTGGCCTACATGTCACCGGAACAGGCCGACGGCCGCAAGATCGACCGTCGGTCTGACATATTTTCCACTGGCATTATCCTTTATGAACTGTTGGCCGCACGGCGGATGTTCGAAGGAGAGACCCTGCATGTCCTGTCCATGGTGCGCGAAGCCCGGTATGATCCCCCGGAAGAGGCGATTTCCAATCTACCGGACAGACTGAATGACATTTTGCACCGATCTTTGGCCAAAGACCCAGCGCAGCGGTATCAGTCATGCGGTGAAATGCTGGCTGATCTTGAACAGTGTGTTTTTGAACTTTCTTTGCGGTCCAATGCACGCAGTTTTGCAAGTTACATGAAGGTCCTTTTCAAAGAAGAGCTTGCCGAAGAGGAGATATGCCTTTGGGCCAACACCCAAATTTATACCTCCGGCGAGCCGGAAGCCGAAACCGAACAACCCTGCCCGGAGGATGATTACGAAGAAACCCTTGTGTTGCCCAAAGCATCGATCAAAAGTAAACCGGGGGGAAAATCGAGATGGCCGGCAAAGCCGATGGCAGATAACATCCTTGCCCAACTGCAAAAAACTTTTGTTTTGTTAAAGCCCAACAAATTGAATTACCGGCAGGCGGCTTTCATTCTTGCGGTGATGATTGCAGTCCCGGTGGTTTTGGGAATCATTAAGATGACTTTTGCACGCACCCGCAGCGAGACGGGACCTTCGGCG
>JAOZPY010000357.1:0-1272 GCA_029932495.1 Desulfobacterales bacterium | reverse complement strand
TCCGCGCTTTCACGGCTGGGATACATCTATGTTTCAGAGAAAAAATACCCGGCCGCCATTGCAACCTACCAAAAAATGATCGGGCTAAACCCCAAGCTTTCGGATGCCTTTTTCAACCTGGGGTACGTATACACCATTACGGCGGATTACAGCAAGGCCCGGGATATGTACTTGAAAGTAGTGGAACTCGCCCCTTCGTTTGCCGACGAGGCTTTGTTTAACCTGGCCGTGGTCCAGGACAAACTGGGCAAACGGGAGCAATGCATCGAGAGCCTGCAACAGGCAGTGGCGTTGAATCCCAAAAATGAGGCCGCCCAAAAGTATCTACGCCGCCTGAAAAATGAGCAAGGAGACAGGGGATGAAATTTTGCTTGCAGCCGATCATGCGAATGGGGCTTGTGTTTTTAATCACAGGCAGTCTGAGTCTGGGATGTGCCGACCTGAAGAAAAAGATCGGGCAGTGGCAGCAATCCTCTGCTGACGATTCAACGCAGACTACAGCTTCAGATCAACGCATCGATTATTTCCAACATACTTGCCGTTGGAGTGGGGAAACCCTGTCCGACGTGTCCCTGTGGTATACAAAGGATGTTAAAAACTGGAAAAAACTGGCCGCGGCCAACCCAGAGGTCAATCCCCAAAAAATTTCCCTGGGTACTAAAATCAACATTCCGGTTAATTTGCTAAAAACCCGCAAGCCGCTTCCTAAAAATGCGGTGGCCTGGCAGCGTCGACATTATTTCCACCATCGGGTGCGTTGGGCCGGGGAGTCCCTGTCGCTTATTTCCGGCTGGTACACGGGCTCTACCCGCAATTGGCGCAAACTGGCCGCCGTCAATCCATCTATTCACGCCAGCCGCATTCGCGCCGGTGACATTATTCTGATTCCGCCGGAAATGTTGAAAACCCGCAAGCCTTTGCCCCGCAAACTTGCAGCTCGTTATACGCCTCATTATTTCGCTTACACCGTAAAGCATGACGGAGAAAAATTAAGCGACATTGCCGGCTGGTTTACCGGCAATCCTGCCAACTGGAAAGCAGTGGCCGAGGCGAATCCTGATCTGAACCCCGATTCTCTGGCAGCCGGCAATGAAATTTATATCCCTTCGGATCTGCTCAAAACACGCAAACCAATTCCCCCGGCCAAAGCCGTTCAAACGCCCCCAGTCCCGGCGGCGCAGAAAACTCCGGATGTTGAAGCGCCGATTAAGTTGTTCGGGCCCAAACAGGTTCCTAAAGGATAGACTGTTGTCTCCATAGGTGGTCTTTTTT
>JAOZPY010000356.1 GCA_029932495.1 Desulfobacterales bacterium | reverse complement strand
ACGGCCTGGCGGAAGATATCGTTAATAATGTGCACCTGCACTTCTTTTACGCCCGGGATCTTTTCGGTCAGCGCTTTGACGGCCGCAGTCTTTTTCTGCCTCTCGCGTTTCAGCCCCCCGGTTTCCACCACCACCTTGCCGTTGTCGGCCTCCACACGAACATCGGGAAATTGTTCAATCAACGCCGCGCGTACCCGGCTGCCCAGCTCCCAGTCCCGCAAGCACTTCAGGGAATAGGTCATGGGTTTAAAGCGGCGGTGGCCCACCGTGTTGGTGATGATCCGCACCGCCTCATCCACATCGATCTGGTTCAGGTTTATCACCAGGTCGTAGTGGGAAGGATCTGTCTCATCGACTTTGAAGGCCTCCAGGGACCAGCGTCGGCTGAATTTTTCACGGCTGTCGGTCTTTTTTCTGCTGCGCCGCGATACGTCGGTCCGCCCCCCGGAACCTGAAAGAATACGAACCTTGAGAACGTGGGAAACCCCGTGAACGTAAAGATGGGCGGCCAAACCATGGCAGACTACCTGGTCCTGCAATAATTCCCCCAGGACGGCCTCCTGAATGTAAGCCAGAGATCGGTCCCGCAGCTTGGTGGAAAGCCCCATGAAAGACGGGATCTCATCCAGGGCCATGACCAGTTTATCTTCCGCGATAGCGTACCTGGCAGCCACGGCCGACAGGATTTCCCGGTCCAGATAGCGGTATCCCAGGGCCCGGGCCGACTTTTCACCGATCTTGCGACCCATGCGGTAAGAATCTGAAGAAATGACGACAACGGACATAGCTTCATCCCCCCTTTATTAATTGGATTCCAGCTGGCAATAGGTCACCAGGGGGCAGACGTCCTCTTCGCCCCCCCGGTGCGCCTTTTCATGGGCGGCGTTAATGGCCCTTTCCATGGTGGCATGAATGTGATCCTCACCGATTTTTTCCGGGAAATGGGTGCGTTTAAAGACCTTCATGACCATCTCGTTCACACCGCTTAAGGATATGTCAATCCCCGCGGAGCGAATCCTGTCCACCAGCAGCGATAAAACTTCTCCTCCTGAAGCGTCAATGTCATTAATGCCGTTGCAAACGATGATGATGTGTTTGAGGTCCTTTTTGGTGCGCATCAGCTCCATAATCTGGTCTTCCAGGTAACTGGCGTTGGCAAAGAAAAGCGGGCCGTCAAAACGCACCATGGCCATGTATCGGCACTCTTTTAGTCCGAAAGCCATGCAGTCTCTCAGGGATTGGTCTTCGGCCCTGGACAGTTTGGCCATGGTGGGGCGCATGCTCTTGTATAAAAACACCAGCAACGAAAGCACCACCCCGATCTCGATACCCCGGTCCAGATGCGGCGCAAAAGCCAGGGTACAGACAAACGTAATGATGGAAATCGCCCCGTCATACCACTGGGCCTCCCAGGCATGGATAAAGCCCGAGACATTGATCAGCCCGATGACGGCCATCATGATCACAGCAGCCAGCACGGCCTGGGGCAGGTGATAAAGCAAGGGCGTAAAAAACAACAGCACGATGACCACCATCAGGCTGGTAAAAACGCTGGAAAGTCCGGATACCGCCCCGGCCTGAAGATTGACCGCCGACCTGGAAAAAGAACCCGATGTCGGATAGCTCCTGCCGAAGGCCCCACAGATATTGGCCAGGCCCTGGCCGATAAGCTCCTGGTTGGGATCCAGTCGCTGGCCGGTCTTGCCGGCCATGGCCTTGGCAATGGAAATGGCCTCCATAAAACCCAGCAGGGAAATAATGACGGCATAGGGGAACAGGTTCAGAGCCACGGATAAGTTGAGCTTGGGTACCGTCAGGGCCGGCACGCCCCGGGGAATGGTTCCCACCACCGCCCCGCCGCCCATCATCAGAAGCTTTTGCGGATCCAGCGGCCTGTTGCTCACCTTGATGCGCCAGGTGCGTCCGTCACTGCGGGCCCCGGACGGGACAGCATCTTTTGGATAAAACAAAAGACGGCCGCCGGACTGTTCCACCCCCGTCAACAGGTAGCGCCTGATCTTTTGCCGATAGACATGGGCCTTGTCTTTGATGCCTTCCAGGTTGATCATCAGGATGCTGGCGCGATGTTCGGCGGTCAGCACGGCCACGATGTCATGGGCACGGTGGGCGCTTTCCAGAGCCTGGTTCACCTCGGTTTGCTCGTCGGCAAATCTGGATATGTCTTGCTGCGTTTTATTGAAATCTGTAATTAATTGCTGCAGCTGTGCACTTTTAATGCGCTCCACGGCCGTGAAGGTGTTGTGTTCAAAACCGGTGGCCCAGGAGATGATCGTCGTCACGGCCACGGCCAGCAAAACATACGGAATTTTCGGGGAAATGCGCTTCAGCCCGTACATGATGCCAAAAGCCAGCGCCCCCATCAACAAGGAGGGCCAGTGGGTGCAATGCACGGCGGCCGTGATTACCCGCCAGATGGTTCCGTAATGATGCTCGGCCTTGTCCACATATACACCGAACATTTTGTATAGCTGGGAAGAAGCGATGATCAGGGCGGCGGCATTGGTAAATCCATTGACCACCGGGTGGGAGAGAAAATTGACCACTATCCCGAGTCTCAACACCCCCAGGGAAAACTGGAAAAGCCCCACCATAAGGGCCAGCAAAATAGCATAGGCAATAAAGCCCTCGCTGCCGACGGCGGCCAGGGGTTCCAGGGAAGCGGAGGTCATCAGGGAAACAATGGCCACGGGTCCCGTGGCCAGCTGGCGGCTGGAACCGAAAAGGGCCGCAATCATGGGTGGTAGAAAGGAGGCGTACAGCCCGTAATAGGCGGGCAATCCCGCCAGCTGGGCATAAGCCATGGACTGGGGGATGAGCACCAGGGCGACTGTTACGCCCGCCAGCAAGTCAATCCGCAAAGAATCCAGACCATAGCCTTTGAACCAGTTTAAAAACGGAAATACGCGTTTTAGCATGACCAGTCCTTATCGCCTCTTGATTTTTTCGTTCTATTTACAGGGTCATCAACGGTCCGTTTCGATTATGCATTGTTACTCCGGCTGGGATTGGCTGTTACCTTAATCGAACAATTAAGGTAAAAAAAAAGATGCTATCATGGACAGTATCTTTTTTGTATTGGAAAGTTTGAATTATTACCGCGTTCTTTATAAAAATATAGCCGGTCAAAGTCAAGGAATTATTTTCAGCTTTAAGATTGGAATCAATGGCAAAGCGCAAAAATAATTGAATCACTACCAGAAACATGGTATCTATCTCTCTTTTTGGACGCCAGGCAATGAAATCCATTATTTTCATTATTTTTCCGGAAAGGAGACCGATATGCAGCAGTTGAAAGAAATTCGATCCGTTTTTCCGAATGCCGAGGTTGCCCGCCTTTTTTTTGCCAAGCAAAATACCCTCCTGGAGGAACAATACGGCTTTACCCCGCAAAATACCCGTTTTGCCGAAGGTGGCTGCTGCGATGAAATTAATGAGCCCGAGTACCGGATGCTGGACAATTACTGGGGAGAGCGTTTTAAGTTCGGCGGCCTGGCGGGCTACTGCCACGGCGGCAAGACCAGCCTGACGGCGGTTTCTCATCATATTCCGGAAGCCGACGGACAAAAAAACCTTCTGCTGGTGGCCGGACCCCACATCGGGCTGCACCAGGGGCAATGGGGCCAAGTTCCCCGAAGGGGTCAGCCGGGTGCCACCGCTTCATGCGGCTCCCTGACAACGGTGCTGCAGGCCGGCTATGCGACGATTCGCCAGAAACCTGATGATCGGCTGGATCGTCAGCAGCAGGCCGTTGAGCAACTGATGTTTCCTTACCTGGAAAAATGCGACCAACAGGGCCGGCAGCCGGATATACTGGAGGCGACAAAATATCTGGC
>JAOZPY010000355.1 GCA_029932495.1 Desulfobacterales bacterium | reverse complement strand
TGTTCAGGGGAAAAATCTGCCGGGCTTTTTCGAGCCCCAGCCGGTCGACCAGCATCTGGGCAATAATCTCGGTATTCAAATTGGCCGCTGACTGCCAGCTCATATAGTAGGCGATGGCCAGGGAATCCGCCGGCATCCAAGGTGTCGGTTCGATTCCGGCCAGTTTGAATTCCAGATGGCGGCTGTCCGCACGGGTTTCAATGAAGGCATTGATCCCATCGATGTATTTCTGAATATAGCTGCGCGGGCGGGCATTCAGCCGCCGGAATTTTTCCTGTGCGTGACGATAAAACCCGAGGGTTCGCATGCGGGTGTCCAGGGGCACGGCTTTGGCTCCGACCAGCTCACTGATGCGCCCGGTGGCAAACAGGCGGGTCAGCTCCATTTGAAACAGCCGATCCTGGGCGCAGACAAATCCCTGGGCCAGGATCGCGTCTTCCAGGTTTGCGGCATATATATAAGGCATGCCCTTTTCATCGCGCAGCACCTTCACCGGTTGCGTGAGACCGGCAAGATGGAGCTGCCCCTGTTTCTGATAACTGTTCCACCCCGCACAACCCGAGAAAAAAAAGACGACAAGAACCACCCAGCCCAGCGACCATTTTCCTGCAGATTTCATCAGCGATCTCCTTTATTGTAAATGAAGTGCCCGAGAACAAAGTGCCTAAAGTTCGAAGTGCCTAAAATGTCTAAAGTTGATGATATTCGAGTACCTGGGCCTCGTTGGGTTCCCGGTCGCTGTTTTTACCGAAAATTATGGATTCGTCGGCGGTGGCCGACGCAAGTGCCAAGGAGGTATCACACATGGTCGTCAGAATAACCCCGTTGGGCACCTATTGCCCCAGGCCGTTCAAAAAATTGACCGTTAGCCCGCAACGTGGTAAAATATAAATTAAAAAATGTCGTCGAAGGACATGCGAGTAGAAGAAAGGGACCGTTAATATGAGACAACGACTCAAACAGTACCTTCTCATTGGGCTGGCAGCCGCGGCGTTGTTGTTCCTGCTTGATAATCATTTTGTTTTTTATGGACGCCAGGTTCACCTAATGAAAAAAATGTCCCTGGACCTGCACGACACTTTCGTCAGCCTCAATAACAAACGCCCGGAAACCGTCTTAAAAAACGACCGACTTCGCGAGGCCGGCATCGGGGACCTCATGGTGGAACTGGGAATGCTCAGCGAAGACAAAAAGGACCGGCTGGAAAGCAAGTACACTTATGAATAACACTCCCGTGATCAGTGGCCCAGGCCCGGTCAGCTGAGGCCCTCACCCTTGTCAACCTCCCTTATCAGAAACATGGTAACCGTCGGCACTGCAAGTCTGTTTTTGAACCGCAGAATATCGAACAAGGGATATTGAATGTCGAAGTTGCCCCTTCGTAATTCTGCGGTTCCTTGTTCGATATTCGATATTCAATGTTATACTTGCAATTAATTATAGCACCCCGCCTCCCCAGCCTCACAGTACTCCCCTGTGAGTTATGAACTGGCGCGCAGCGCCTTCCACTTTCCGCATTCCCCATTCCGAATTCCGAATTCATTCATCTTCCCGGGCGATGGCATTCAACTGCAGGGTCAGCGGTCGCTCCTCCTCGCTTTTGCCGGTGAACCGGATGGGACCCGGCCGGCGGTAGTGGTCATCGCCCGGATCGGCGGCAAGCCATTTTTCCCGTAAGGCCTTGACCACCTTGAAGGCAATCGAATTCACATCCACGATGCTCTTTTCGATGACCAGGGCCAGCTTGCCCTTGCGTTCTTCCAGGTGCATCAGGGGCGCGATGGGAATACCGATTGGCTGCCAGCTGGAAAAATCCATCTCCAGGTTGCGGATGGCCGCCATCTGGCCTGTCGCGCCACCGGCGATCAGGCTGAAAACTGTCAGGCCCAGGTTATAGGTATAGATACAGTCAAACCGGGTGGGGTCATTGCCCCGGCCATCATAGCCGTAAAAATGGATCTGGGTTTTGAAGTTAGGTACGGATTTTTTAAATATCTTTTCCACTGCCGCCGGAATTTTCTCGCCGTTTTTGATCAGTCCATCGCTGATCAGTGCCTGGGCAAGGGTTTTCAGGGAAATGATTTCGGATTTGACCAGCAGATGCCCATCGTCCCCCCAGTTTTTAAACAGCACCGGGCCGTAGCGATCCGGGGCAAGGCCCGCAGCCTCCAAGGTTTTGTGAAAATAGTCTTTTCGAAGCCCGATCCTGTAAACGCCTTCTTCCTTTAGAATATCCAGGTAATCCCGCACAAGCCCTAGCAGAACCTTTTCAGTTTCCACCTGGGAAAACGGAAAGTTGCCGTGACTGTCGCGCTCCATGAGCAAGCCTTCCTGGAAAAAATCCGGGATGTCATTAAACAAATCGTCATCGCGGGTGTTCCAAAGCGTGAAGCTTGAATCTTCCCGGGAGCGCTGGGCCATTCGGCGCAAATGATCCAGCTTGTCCTCCAGCCGGGGAAAAGAAGCGTGGAAATCCCGGTCATGGGTCTGGTTGTACTCGGCAATAATGGTATTCAGTTTTATGATAAACACCTGGATTTCGTTGATAAATTCCAGCACGCCCTCGGGGATCACCATCACCCCGTAATTTTTGCCGACTGCCGCCCGGCGGACAATGCCGTTACAGATAACCCGGGAAAGATGCCGCAGCGTCATCCCGTAAGCATGATAATCAACAGCGCCTTTCTTTTCGGCCTTTTCAAGCCGCTGCCGGTCAATGTAATCCGCCAGATCCTCTCCAATGAGGGTCATGTTGGCGTGGGTCTGCAAGGCCACTTCCAGGGCCAGGTGGCTGGCGACCCGCCCCATGACCTTGCAGATATGCCAGTATTTGATATCCGAACTGCTGTCGGTACAAAGGTTGCTGATGGAATTGGCAAACGCCCGGGCAGCCGTATGAAACCCGAAAGACATGGCGCACAGCACGCTCCCCTCTGCATCTCGAACCTGGATGTCCCCGTCAATGGTCTTGGGCACGCCGATGACCTGAACCCCGTCAGGCAGCATTTCCTGGGCGAGGAAAGCCGCATTGGTATTGGAATCATCACCGCCGACGATCACCAGGGCATCCAGTCCGAGCTGCTTGCATGTTTTTCGTGACAGTTCCATTTTTTCCCGGGTATCGATCTTGGTCCGGCCGGTCTTGATCATGGTAAAGCCGCCCAGGTTGCGGTAAGCGTCGATGCGCCGGTCATCAAGTTCGACGGCTTCATTTTCGATAATGCCATCCGGGCCCACCAGAAAACCGTATATCTTCGAATCCGGGTTGGCCTTTTTGGCGGCATCGTACAGGCCGGCAATCACGTTGTGGCCGCCCGGTGCCGGTCCCCCGGAAAAAACAATGCCGATATGGCGTTTTCGGCTAAATTGCCGGGCAGCGGCATCATCCACAGAATCATGGCCTTCGATCAGATCAACGCTATTGCCGATAATGTTCGGCAGCTGCTTTCCGGCTTCCCGATCCAGCTCAAACCGGTACTGCGAAGTTTCCCGCAACAGCGTATAGGGATGGGAAAAGGCCTCGCATTGCGAAGGACGATACTGCCTTCTTTCCAGCAGTTCGGCATTCACATCGTCGGTGGCCGCCTTGACCCGGGGCTGGTTCAACAATTGCTGTAAATCGATGTTTGTATTTTCTGACATGGCATCCTCCCGCTATGTCTGTTTGTTATTTACAAACTTATAACGTTGCCCCTTCTGCAAAGTCAAGATCATTCATTACCCGACCGGCCATACCAACTGGATATGTCTGGCAGTCTGCGTACCAGCCTGATGATACCTGATTTTTCGGCATCAGAAGCGGGGTTTGTTTGAAAAAAAGAGGGCTTTACTTTATTTTGCAAATACTATATGGATAA
>JAOZPY010000354.1 GCA_029932495.1 Desulfobacterales bacterium | reverse complement strand
GCTGGCCGCTGGTCAGCCGGCAGCTGCGAAATGTTTCGCAAAAAACGGGTCAACACCCCTTTGCGTCCCAGGTAGCGGATGGAAAGCTCCTCGACGGCTTCCGGGCTTTGGGCCGCCTCAAGCGCGGCGAGGGCTTCTTGGTGTATTTGGTCCAGGTTTTTTTCCACGTTATACGTCTCTGCTGCCCGCCGGTTCGGATTAAAGCTGCCGGGCCGCCAGTCCGGCGATTTTTGCAAAGCTGCCGGGATCGGATATAGCCAGTTCAGCCAGCACTTTGCGGTCGAGTTCAACACCGGCCAGTTTCAGTCCGTGGATGAACTTGCTGTATGACAGATTGTTAAGCCGGGCGGCGGCATTGATCCGGGCAATCCAGAGTTTGCGGAAATCCCGTTTGCGCGCCCGCCGGTCCCGGTAAGCATACATCAACGCCTTGTCCACGGCGTCAGCGGCAGTACGGTACAATTTGCTGCGCCCGCCGCGAAACCCTTTGGCCAACTTCAACACCTTTTTACGGCGTCGCCGGGCCTTAAATCCACGTTTAACTCTCATGGGTTTATCTCCTTACATATAAAAATGCGATTTGTTCAATCTAAAAAAGTTCTATCAACACGATTAAGACAGAATTTCAATGGTTTGGCAGCAGCAACCTTAATTGTCTGTGGTTTGATCTGTCAATGATTTGTGACTGCCGCAGGGACCGTTTACGCTTGGTGGTTTTTTTTGTCAGGATGTGGCTGCCAAATGATTTATTATAAACAAATTTACCGCTTCCGGTTTTTTTAAATCTCTTGGCAGCCGCTCGATTGGTTTTGATTTTCGGCATAATGTTTTCTCCTTTGATATTCGCTTCGCCCGGGTGGTTCATCCGGGTCGACGGTCATTGCTTTTTTGGGTGACGAGAGTCAAAGCACGCCAGTGCTTTAAACGCTGAACTTGTAACCGGGTGCCTATCACCCGGTTTGTATGACAAAAATAAAAATAGATGGCGTGAGCTGTCAAAAATCGTCTCACGCCACCGTCACAGTCGATATTAATGCTGTTTGAAAATCCGCGTTGCCCCGGCCGTTATTTCGGCGATAAAACCATCATCAGGGAACGCCCCTCGAATTTGGGTGCCTGTTCCACCACCGCGAATTCTTCGGTTTCCCCCGCAATTTTTTCGAGAACGGCCATCCCCAGCTTGGATAGCGTAATTTCCCGCCCCCTGAAAATCACCGTTACCTTGACCTTGTCTTTTCTTTCGATGAATTTTTTAATATGGCTGATCTTGACCTGCAGATCATGCTCACCGGTTTTCGGACGCACCTTTATTTCTTTTACCTGAAAGGTGCTTTGTTTCTTCTTGGCTTCCTGCTTTTTTTTGGTCTGCTCGTAACGATACCGGCCGTAATCCATAATTTTGCACACCGGCGGGTTGGCGTTGGGCGAAACCTCAACCAGATCCAGTCCAAACTCGGCAGCCGTGTCCAGGGCCTGCCGCGTTGGAATAATGCCGATCTGCTCCCCGTTCGGATCTATGACTCTGACTTCCCGGGCCCTGATATTTTGGTTAATTTTAACTCGATTGGTTCGAACCGGCCGATGGGGTCTTCTTGGTGCAGCTATGTTCTACCTCCTATTGTTATGATCCTGTTTTGCCCGCAGCGAATTCTGCTGGCCGGATTTGTCCGGCCGGGCCGGGCAATCCAGCAAAAGCAACACTGGCTCTTTTTCGCTATCGTGACGTCTTTAATTCCATCCGTTTGAATATATAACAAAATCAAGAAATGCAAGTAAAAAATGCAAGTAAAATCAAAGTTGCCCTATTGCTAAGGGCAAATATGCCTTTTTTTAATTTAAAACGCTCTATTCAGATAAAATCCCCTTCACTGCGCCAGCGTGTATTCGGCCAGCAAACTGCCACGCCAGTACCGGTTGGCGGAGCTGGAAAAATAGGTTTGAAATATTTTCAAGCTTTCTTTGCGCATCAGGTGCGGCACGACCTCAATGGTGCTGTTTTTATACAACGGCTTGAGCCGGGAAAGATCACAGCCCGTACCTCCGCCCATCACGTCTTCATAGGCGAAAACAATGGTGCCGACACCGGCCAAAATAAGCGCCGCGTAACACATCAGGCAGGGTTCCATCGTGCAAAAAATGGTTATTTCACGATGATCAAGCGCTTGCCTGGATTCGACCAAGCCCCTCAAGGCAACCATTTCGGCATGGTCAATTTCATTTCTCGCATCCGCGACGGTCCCCTTACGGGTACCGGTAGCCACGATACGGTCCTGGTGCACCATAACGCAGCCCACCGGAAATTCCCCTGCCGCCAGGGCAGTTTCAGCCAGGGCCAACGCTTTTTTCATGAAATACCCGTAATTTTCAATGACAACCGGCATAGGTCTCCTTCCCCTGCATGAGACTCTCTAACATTGATCAGCCTGAGTACGCATTCTGCGAAAATTTTCAAATATTTTTTTGATTAAACAGGCCTCAACTGCTGGCGGTGGTGCCGAATTGAAGCCCCATCCCTGCAATTTAATATCGAATATCGAACAAGCAATTTCAAATAATGCAGTATTGTACCACTTTGCTCTGCATTATTTTATAATTTAAGAAATAGAATAGCTTACTTCGACATTCATTATTCCTTGTTCGATATTCGATATTTTTATTAAGCGTGTATTTGTCCATGGCAAGATATTACCATATTTATATATAAGGTACTTTTCTGGGCTCCCCTTTGTGCGGTTTTTCACAATCTGCAGATATCCTCGTCGCAGGGGCAGCTTCCATCCACTTCGTAACAATATACCAGCCGCGACTCCATTTCAGCCCTTTTTGGTGAAATCACGTTAAAATCTGCGGCAGCGGCGATTTCAAGCAGCTGCAACCTGGTTGGTACCGTTTCCAGGCCGCTTGAGACGACCCGACCTGAAGCACCGTCCAGGAGTTCGGCATCCTTGCCGTTGGTCACTACGACAATCGGAATCTGGTAGCCCGTCAGAAGCCGGGATGCCGCCAGCACCGGACGACGCCGGGTAACAATAGAACCGGGGCCGTACCGAATGATCATGCAAACCCTGCCGGCCAATTTTATCAAAAGATCGATTCTGATCACAGCACGTTTTTCACCGGCCTGGACCATCAGTTCTCTGCGCGATTCTATATCCTGCTTTAAGTAACCTTTTTCAGCAATCAGCAGCCGGGCGATTTTCTGCCGGTAGCGTTCATCATGGGTGTCCGCCAGAGGCCTGCCGGTGATCAAGTCTTCCAACTCACCCAATATTAAATGATGCCCCTGATTTCCCATTAGTGACCCTTTTTTTGGATTTCGCAAAATTTCCGGCAATCAACGTTCAGGGCAAAGTGTCCAACGAAATGGATAGCGCTGTCCCGACTTTAAATGATAAATGAGGATTTTTTTCGTTGGGCAAACCCGCGGAGAACGCAGCCCAACGGGAAAAAGACCATTTATGGTTGAAAACCAAATATTTCTTTACAAATGCAACTGCCTGCGTCTAATATAACATCTTTTTTAAATTTGTTAAGTGGCCATCCACAAAGGACACAATGGGCACTCAGTGGGCTAACCATGACCATCCGGGAAGAATTTGAAAAGCGCGAACGAAATTTCATTTCCCCTTACGGATGCCTGAGCGCAGAAAGCCGGGGGCGGGCGGTTGCCGAAGACCCCTGCCCGGTGCGAACTGCCTTCCAACAGGATCGGGATCGAATCGTTTATTCCAATGCGTTTCGACGGTTAAAACACAAAACCCAGGTTTTTCTTTCGCCGCTGGGAGATGATTACCGAACCCGGTTGACCCACACCCTGGAAGTCTCCCAGATGGCCCGGACCATGGCCCGGGCCCTGGC
>JAOZPY010000353.1 GCA_029932495.1 Desulfobacterales bacterium | reverse complement strand
TTGGGCGATATGCTGTAATGCAAAGAGGAGAAGTGTTCTCTGTTTATTGCCCCAGCATTGCAGTACTGCTTGAACGCCTGGACGGGAAGCAAACAGAGAGATTCCCCAACCTTGAGTTGGTCGAGACCGAAGATGAAGCCCTCTATTTTGATGCGCGATGGGGTGACGATTTCTGGTGGGCTTCTCCAGTACAGGTATACCTGGAGTTGATGGCCGGCGACAAAAGAGACAGGGAGACGGCTGAGCAGGTAAAAACGCTACTTTTGGAAAACATCAAACGAGTAAAGTAATGATTACAATTCCTGACCTGCAAACAGCGCTGCTCGATTTGCTTTACGAAGTGCGGGGTACTGAAGTGAGATTCATCATTGGCGGCGGCTACGGACTATATCTCAAAGCTGATTATGTGCGCCACACAGCAGTGCAAACTCTTTTTAGAGAATGGCCTGAACCGCGTTCTACCAACGATCTCGACCTATTTTTGCGGCCGGAGTTGCTCATCCAGTCAGCGAAATTAACACCCTTGGTAGAAGCTTTTGCCAGACTTGGATACCAGGTGGTTCCCGGCGCAGAAAATTACCAATTTGTTAAAGTCGATCCAAATGGCATTAGTGATGGAAGCATCAAGATAGACATCCTTACCGGTCCACAAAAGGGTTTTGAAGGTACTCCCGTAAGGACGGATGGTCGCCGGGCCAAACCCAAGCCTTCCGTTGGTATTCATGCTCATCCAGTGAACGAAGCGCCGACACTGGAGAAAGGGTTGCTAACTATAGAACTTCATGGAAAACTCAGTTCGGGTCAGTTATGGCAAGCGGACGTTTTTCTTCCTCACCCTTTCACGTTTTTAATGATGAAGATTTTTGCGTTTAGAGACCGTCTGAACGATGCCGACAAGGAATTCGGTCGGTACCATGCCTTGGATATGTATACGATCATGGCGACGACCATGGAAAATGAATGGGAACAGGCCATTGAGTTCCGCGATAAATATGCAGATGAGCCTTATGTTATAGAGGCGGGAAAACTGGTACTTGAGTATTTTTCCGATCTTGACCGCATGGGCATGATCAGATTACGGGAGAGCCCATATTTTCGTCAAGAATTACAGATCGACGAATTTATGTCTGCTTTACGGGAATTGTTCCCGGGAAAAAATTGAAACCTCAGTTGGCCCGTGCCGGTACCAGGCCGGTGGGCCTTTGCAAATAGCCACCTGTGTGGTAAAGCCTAAAGCCACCGCCTTTCGTGAGCAATCAAAAAGTTTTGACAATATTGTATCTTGTTGATATTTCACATCTTACAGAACCAAAAGCATGGTTGAATATGCAAACCTCATAACATCGAAAAACAGAGGAGGCATTAAACCATGGAGCTGAACAAATTGCTCAACCACAAGGTCAGCAGGCGTGATTTTCTTAAGATGGCAGGCAAGGCGGCTTTGGGTTTGGGAGCTGTGTCTGGTTTGGAGTCTTTGGTGGGTTGTGCTTCGTTGTCTGGTATTACGTTGCCGGACGCGACTCGGGAGGAGGTTGCCAAGATAAAGTGGGACTGCAACCCGATTTTGCCGATTCCTGAAAATGGTTGTTATACGGGGACGAATGATCAGACGAATCCTGGTGCTGTTGCTTGGATGTTTAAAGTGGACTATGGTATCCAGCCGACTTTTACTCCGAAGCAGCCAAATCCAAAGAATACTCAAACAAACCACAAATGCTCTGGGAACTCGGATCATCCTACGGTCCAGGCCAGGCAAGCTGGATGGACCTGGTAAAACAAGAGTGTGTCTATATTTTAGCAAGTTGCCATAACTTAAAATAAACAAGATTGCTATTTTAGGTTAATGCGCTTGACTCTTGGCCTGCCTTTTGTTATTTTAGCTTAATAATATATTATAAAATAACAAAAGGCGAGGTACAGCGTAACGATGAAGCGTGAACTCCAGGGTCATTACGTGACCATAACAACGGTGGGCGAGCAGGCCCAGGCCTTCGTCCCTGCTCCGCTGCCCCCGAAACCGCCCATTGAGTGGACGCCAGAGCTGCGTGGCAAGTTCGACCAAGCGCTGTTGGCTCTCGGGCGGTTGGACAGTATTTCTACCTTCCTGCCTGATATCTCCCTGTTTCTCTATATGTATGTCCGCAAGGAGGCGGTACTTTCCTCCATGATCGAGGGAACGCAGTCATCGCTCTCCGATCTTCTTCTTTTTGAACTGGACATGGAGCCCGGTGTGCCGGTGGATGATGTCCGGGAAGTGAGCAACTATGTGGCAGCCCTGGACCATGGCCTTGCACGGCTGGCCGAGGGGTTTCCGCTCTCCTTGCGTCTGATAAAAGAGATGCACTCCCTACTGCTTGCCAAGGGGCGGGGCAGTAACCAGACGCCGGGACAATTTCGCAGAACCCAGAACTGGATCGGTGGCACCCGTCCGGGCAATGCCGCTTTTGTGCCTCCGCCAGCCGAGCAGGTGATGGAGTGCATGGGCAAGCTGGAACTTTTTCTGCATGACCAGCCGGCGCCAACCCCTGCGCTGCTCAAGGCTGCTCTGGCCCATGTGCAGTTTGAGACCATCCATCCGTTTCTCGATGGCAACGGCCGTCTTGGTCGTCTGTTAATCACGCTGCTCCTGTGCGAGCAGAAAGTGCTCCGGGAGCCCATGCTCTACCTAAGCCTATATTTCAAAACACACCGCCAGCATTACTACCAGCTACTCAACAATGTGCGCCTGACCGGCGACTGGGAAGCATGGCTCGATTTCTTTGCAGAAGCGGTTATTGTCACGGCCACCCAGGCGGTGGATACGGCTCGACAACTTGTCGATCTGGCTAATAATGATCGTGATAAAATCAGCGGCCTTGGCCGGGCGGCAACATCCACATTGCGAATTCACCGGGTCCTGATGGAACGTCCCATTACCACTTCAGGCTGGCTGGTGGAAAAAACAGGCATCACTCCGGCAACGGTCAATAAATGCCTGGTCCATCTTGAACGCCTGGGCATTGTCAGGGAGCTCACTTCCCGCAAGCGCAACCGGATTTTCAGTTATACCGGATATGTGGACATCATCAATCAGGGATCGGAACCGCCAAGATGAACGTATCTGCAATAGTCAATTGTTGAAGGAAAAACCATGAATGACTCTATTTGCTGAAAATCAGGTTGCTTGAAATTGAGCCTGAAATCTGGCGCCGGTTTGTTGTACCCGCCGGCATTACTTTGGACCAGATGCACGCTGTCATTCAAATCGTCATGGGCTGGACTGACAGCCAGTTGAATGCCTGGCAGGTGCCAGGGCCTGCCCGCCTGAAGACGTCGGCGGTATACCGGGACATTACGAGTTTTGAAAAGCCCTGAAGGATCCATACCATGAAGAACATGAAAGCAATATGCAATGGTGCAACGGAAAGTACGACAGTGAAAAAGTCGACGTTGATATGGTGAATGACAAACTGGTGAAATATCTGCACTGGTCTCGAGATAGGTTCAAACCCTGGCAACAGGTCACCAGTTGTGTGCTTCTGGCCCTGGTATGAAAAGTTGTCAAGGGTCTTTTAAATTGAGCCATTTTCGATCGTCAGCTTTGAGCCACACTCCCCTCTATTCTGAAGTTCATTCATTGCCGCCACTTTTATGAAGGTGGACTTCAAAAATTGTGACCAAAATTGTGCCCATTTTTGATGATAAACAATGATATTGAGTTATAACCAGTGACATCCCAATCGGAAGGGTGGTGGTGAAAAAGCGAATTATTTTGTCATCATAGATCATTTGTGATCATCGTCGAAGATACTGCTTCCGTATGCTTCCAGAACCGCCTGTTCCATACGGGCGATTTCCTCATCCGACAGGAAATCGAAGTG
>JAOZPY010000031.1 GCA_029932495.1 Desulfobacterales bacterium | reverse complement strand
CAGCAAAATGGGAAGGCCGCTGAAAGGGCGGGTGAGCCAGAAGACCTGCCTTGCGCCATGCTTGCTACGTGGAACTGGATTCACATGGCAGTCATCGTTAAAAGGGTCAAGTAAACTGGGTGCAACCCTTCGAGCACATTGTCCTCGAAGGGTTTTTTTATTTTTTAATGGGATGAATACAATCAGAAAGGAGACAATCCGCATGAAGTCAGGTGTGATCATTTACGTGGCCGGAGATCCCCCGGCAGGCTGGACCGAAGATACGCAGGTCAACATCAAGGGCCTGGAGCCGCAGGCGGATTCAATTGAAATCATCACCCGAACAACCGGGCACTTTGATGTTCCAGATGCCTGGTGGGCCTTACTGTCGAGGGGAATGTCCCATATTGTCTGCAAGATGGGAATATTCGATGAATCCGGCGATATCGAGATTACCGGCAGGGAACTGCGCCTGTGCGGTTAAGCGGTACTGCCCGAACGGATGTTTTCCAGCCTGCTAAAGCCGGTTGGGCTTGTAGTTATTTTCAGCCAGTGCGGCCAGCTCCTCGTCGATGATGCGTACCCGTTCGGCGGCCATCAGGATCTGCTCTTTTGTCAGGATACCACCGCGGGCAGGAATGGCAGAGATGGCCAGCCAGATGGGGAATGTTATCGTGTGGATGCCGGTCAGCTTCAGACGATGGTGCCGGCGGCAGAATACCACCAGATTGCGGATATCATCCGGGGTGTCGATGATTGGCTTGCGCTTTTCAACCCTGCGAATGTGTGCCCTGAGCATGTAAGGGGCCTGGGCCTTGTCCGTGTAGTCCTCGTCGTAAAACTCGATGGCCTTCAGGATGTTGGTCACTTTTTTGGGGTTCAAGGCATTCCAGAAGGACCATTCGAACACGTGGTGCACTTCGCGATCTTTCATGGAGCCGCATACCCAGCAGGGCGCGCCGCAGGTGTCACGGATAAATTTTTTGTTGCGTCTGAACAGAGAGGATACCCGTCTTGCGTTATGGGCCGGAAGCCAGTACTGCTCTTCGAAGGTTCCTTTTTTAAAGTGCTCCACAATTCCGCTCATGGTGTTTCCTCCGTTAAATGGCTATAAATTTTAGCCCCCCGATGCAATGAGTGCTTCGCAATTCCATTGGGCAGACCGACCCACACATACGAACACCGAAAATAAGGATTATAACGCTTCAAGGGTAACATCGGCCCGCAGGACGGCAGCACGGGCAAGAATGTCCAAAGCATCGATGTAAGGCACCGCCACGTGCTGCCGGCCGAAGGCCAGGGGGATTTCCGTGCAGCCGGCAATGATGGCTTGCGCGCCGGCCGGCTCATGGGCAATCAGGCTTTCAGCGGCAGCTGTCAGGTCTGTCGTGATTTCAGTTCGACTGCGCAACGGCCGGGCATTTTTGATATCATAGATGGCGGCCATGATTCTGGCTTGCATGGCTTCGTCAGGCACCAGGGTCTGGATGCCGGCGGCGTCCAGCCGTTTTTGAAAAAGCCCACCGCGTACGGTGCCGGTGGTTCCCAGCAACCCCACGGTTTTCACCTGCGGGTGCGCACTCGCAATATGTTCGGCCACCGCATCAAAGATGGACAAAACGGGCAGGTGGATCTGCCGGCAGATGGCATCCAGAAAAAAATGGGCGGACACGCAGGGGATGATGATAAAATCGGCCCCGGCGTGCTCCAGCACCTGACAGCCTTTTACCAATGCCGGTACCGGGGACTCCCCCCGGCCGATGATGGCGGCGGTGCGATCCGGTACGGCCGGGTTGTTGTCAATGATCACCCGCAGGTGATCCTGGTCGGTTTCGGCCGGGGTATGCTTGACGATTTTAGCAAAACAGTCGACGGTGGCTTCCGGTCCCATGCCGCCCAGAATACCGATGGTTTTGCCGGTCATGTTTGTTCTCCACTAGAAAAGATTTGCTGTTTTCCATTCCGGTAATAGAATCCCATTGTTTTGTCAACCGCCAATTCAGCCGGGAATTTGTGTTGACAGAATAGGGAAAGGAGCGCTAACTACAAAGAAATACGGTTGCTGTCTGAAAACGAAATGGGTTCTTGCTTGCATACAGGAGAAAAAAATGAACACCGCATTTATCAACGGAACTGTGATTGTCGGCAATGGCCGGATATTGGAACATGCCACCGTTATTGTCGAAGATGATAAAATTGTAAAAGTGGCCGTCGGCGATGTGAAAATTCCGGCGGATGCCAAAAAAATCCCCTTGGACGGCCATAGCCTGCTGCCGGGTTTTATTGACTGCCATGTGCATCTGTGTCTGGATGGCAGCCCCGATCCCCTGTCCGGGAGCGTGGCTCAGCCTTTGACGGTCAACGCTTTGAAGGCCGCTGATTTTGCGCGCCGCACCCTGGAGGGGGGGGTGACCTCCATTCGGGATATGGGCGGCATCAACGGCATTGACCTGGGATTAAAGCAGGCCATTGACACGGGATTGATCCCGGGGCCCCGGATGCTGGCCAGCGGCCGGATGATCTGCATGACCGGAGGGCACGGCTGGCAGGTGGGCCTTGAAGCCGATGGTGCGGATGCGGTCCGCAAAGCCGCCCGGGAGCAGATCAAGGCCGGGGCGGATATCATCAAGCTCATGGCCACCGGCGGCGTTCTGACCCCGGCTGTTGAACCGGGCAGTGAACAGCTCACCGAAGAAGAACTGCGGGCTGCTGTTGAAGAGGCACACAAGGCCGGCAAAAAGACAGCCACCCACGCCATGGGAACCCGTGGAATTTTAAATGCCCTGCGTGCCGGCATCGACAGCATTGAACACGGCGTTTATCTTGATGAAGAGGCGGTCGCCCTGATGGTCAAAAACAAGGTGCCCCTGATTCCCACGATTTCGGCGCTGTACAACATTGAAAGTCGGGGGGTGGAAGCCGGGATTCCGGCCTATGCCGTCGAAAAAACCCTCAGGGTCAAACCCTTCCACCTGGCCAGCGTCCGCATGGCCCGGGAGGCCGGTGTGACCGTCGCCATGGGAACCGACGCCGGCACGCCGTTTAACATGCACGGCGAAAATCTGGGTGAAATAAAACTGCTGGTGCAATCCGGTTTTTCCCCCGCCCAGGCCATTGAGGCCGGCACCGGCATTGCAGCCCGGGTGCTGGGTGTGGAAAAAACACTTGGCAGCGTTGAAGAAGGCAAACTGGCCGACCTGGTGATGGTCACCGGCAACCCGCTGGATGATGCAGGTATCCTGGCTGAGCGGCAGGCCATCGTGCTGGTGATGAAAGGGGGAAAACAGGTAAAGGTCAACCATCAACCACAAGGAGGTGAACAATGAAAGGGATGAAAGCAGGATGGAACAATGCAGTGCTGGTACTTGCCCTGGCTGCAGTCGTCGGGTTATGGATTTGTCCGACCGGTGTACGGGCGGATATTGCAGAGCTTAAAATCGGCATTGGTGTGGATGCTGACACCCTCAATCCCCAGGAGCAGACTACCACCCTGTTTCAAAATATGTGCGACCTGATGTACGGCAGTTTTTTTTTCCAGGACCCCCAGGGCAAGCTGCATCCCGGGCTGGCCACCCGATACGAGGTTGCGCCGGATGGATTAACCCTGACTCTTTACCTGCGCAAGGGGGTCAAGTTTTCCGATGGCACCGATTTTAACGCCGATGCGGTCAAACTCACCTGGGACCGCATTTTAAACCCCAAGATGAGAGTGCCGCTGCGTTTTGGGGTGGGTATGGTGAAGCAATGCGTCAAGATCGATGATTATACCGTGGCGCTGAAACTCAAATACGCCTTTGCACCCCTGGCTCCGACTCTGTCGCTATCCCTGGTATCACCCATCAGTCCGGCGGCCCTGAAAAAATACGGCCAAGATGTTCGCCAGCACCCCGTAGGTGCCGGCCCCTATCTGTTGAAGCAGTGGGTCAAGGGCGATCGCATCGTCATGGTGCGCAACGAAAATTACTGGGGTAAAAAACCCACCGTGGCTAAAATCATCTGGAAAGTCGTTCCCGAGGCGGCCACCCGGGAGGCCATGCTGCGAGCCGGCCAGGTCGATATTTGTTACAAGCCGCTGCCATCCAATGTCGCGGCGTTGAAAGCCGATGCCAACATCACGGTGGAGATGCCCCTGGACACCCGGACGATCTTTATGGGTCTCAACTGCCAGAAGGGCGTGACCGCCAACAAAAAGGTCCGCCAGGCTTTCAATTACGCGGTGGACAAGAAGGCCATCGTCAAAAAAATCCTGTTCGACACAGCCGA
This sequence comes from Desulfobacterales bacterium, assembly GCA_029932495.1. Taxonomy (GTDB): domain Bacteria; phylum Desulfobacterota; class Desulfobacteria; order Desulfobacterales; family JAFDCJ01; genus JAFDCJ01. The sequence goes on along the minus strand of JAOZPY010000031.1, from coordinate 10,101 downwards.
ACCCATGGATGGGCCGGTATCGCCCAAAGTTTTTGGGTATTTCAAGATGGACAAGCAGTATGACTATAATCCCAACAGGGCCAAACAGCTGCTCAAGGAAGCCAACTTCGATTTTTCCAAAACGGTGCACATGCGCACGCCCCAGGGGCGGTATCTTTTTGACCGGCAGGTGTCCGAGGCGGTGCAGGCCTACCTGCAGGCCATCGGCGTCAAGGTGCAGTTGCGCACTTACGACTGGCCGACTTACGTCGCCGGTTTGCTGAAACCTATCGATAAAACCGAGCTGGAAGTTTTTTTGCTGGGCTGGGGGCCGCTGATCCTTGACGCCGACATGGGTCTTTACGGTCAGTTTACCTGTGAGGTAAATCCCCCCAGGGGACTCGGTTCGGCCTTTTACTGCAATCCCGCCTATGACAGGCTCATGAAAGCCTCCCGGCAGGAGCAGGACCCGCAAAAACGGCTGGTACTGCTTAAAAAGGCTTCGGTGATGGTCTGGGATGACTGCCCGTGGCTGTGGCTGCATGTGGAAAAATTCGTCATTGCTTACTCGGCCAGGATCAAGGGGTTGGTGGTAACACCCACTGAAAAATTTTATCCCCAGTATATCACGTTACAGTAAAAAGCACCGGCGCCGGGACGGGTACGACCCCATTTCCCGGCGCCGGCTTTTGCAGCTATGCTCAATTATCTGGTAAAGCGTTTAATTTCCACCATCCCGGTTTTGATCGGGATTTCGCTGTTGCTTTTTTTTATGCTGCGCATGCTCCCCGGGGACCCGGCTCAGGTTCTGGCCGGACAGATGGCCACCCCCCAAGAGATCGAAAATATCCGCCATCAACTCGGATTGGACCGACCCATCTATGAGCAGTACGCGATCTACCTGGGGCACTTGGCGCGGTTTGACCTGGGCCGTTCGGCCCGGACCCAGAATCCGGTCAGCCAGGAGATCTGGGCGCGGCTGCCGAACACTTTGCTTCTGGCGGTGGTGGCCATGGGCCTTGCCTGCCTGCTTGGCATCCCGGCCGGCATTATTTCAGCCTTACGACCATACAGCTGGATCGACTATGCGGTCACCATGACGGCCCTGTTCGGCATCTCCATGCCCGTGTTCTGGCTCGGCCTGATGCTGGTGGTGCTTTTTTCTATCATTCTCAAGTGGTTGCCGGCCGGGGGCACCGGCGGCTGGCAGTATGTCATTTTACCTTCGGTTACCCTGGCATCCTTCGTGGTTGCGTTTATTGCCCGCATGACCCGTTCCACCATGCTGGAAACACTTTCCCAGGATTATACCACCACTGCCCGCTCAAAGGGCCTGACGGAAAAAGTCATTGTGGTCAAGCATGCGTTTAGAAACGCCCTCATACCGATTATCACGGTGGTTGGCCTGCAGTTCGGAATGTTGCTGGGCGGTGCTGTTTTAACCGAAACCGTTTTTGCCTGGCCGGGTATCGGCCGACTGATCGTGGATTCCATCCTGGCCCGGGATTACCCCATGATCCAGGGCACCATCCTCGTATTCGGGTTGCTCTATATTCTGGTTAACCTGGCGGTTGATTTCATATACGCTTTTGTGGACCCGAGAATTCGCTATGACTGATGCCAGCACCGAATCGCCCCGGATGACCCAGCCAGCGGCGACGGCCAGCCGCTTCAGGCGCCAGTGGGCCAAGCTCAAACGCAATAAAGCGGCCCTGGTCGGCGGCGTGCTGATTCTGGTGTTTGTCCTTACGGCCCTGCTGGCCCCGGTACTTTACCGGGGCAACCCGTCGGCACCGAATCTGATGAAATCCCTGGAGCCCCCATCCTTGGAAAATCCGCTGGGAACCGATGAACTGGGACGCTCGATTCTGGGCCGGATCATTTACGGTGCACGTGTATCGCTGTTGATTGCTGTGGGGGTCATCGCCGTGGGAATTATCCTGGGTATCCCCTTGGGACTGATTTCAGGTTATTACGGCGGCAAGGTTGATTTTATCATTCAGCGAATAACCGATGCCATGCTGGCTTTTCCCGGTTTTTTGCTGGCCCTGGCACTGGTGGCCGTGCTGGGCATCGGGCTTAAAAACACCATGATTTCCATTGGCATCAGCATGGTGCCGATTTACATCCGGCTGGTGCGCGGCTGCGTGCTTTCAGTGCGCGAAGAGATCTACGTTGAGGCGGCCCGGGCGGTGGGCACCCGCGATGCCGTTATTTTGATCCGGCATATCCTGCCCAACGTCATGGTCCCCATTACCGTCCAGACGACCCTGGGGATGGGCACGGCGATACTTTTTGCAGCGGGCCTGGGGTTTCTGGGCATCGGGGTGCAGCCCCCGACTCCGGAATGGGGGGCGATGCTGGGATCGGCCAGAAACTACCTTTTCCACGCCCCCCATGTGGCGACTTTTCCCGGCATCGCAATTTTTCTGGCGGTGCTCAGTTTCAACCTTTTCGGCGACGGCCTGCGCGACGCCTTGGATCCGAGGTTCAAGCTATGAACCCGCCTGAAGCCCCATTGCTGGCGGTCCGCAATTTGCATACGCGTTTTCACACTCTGGATGGGGTGGTCAACGCCGTTGATGGTGTGGATTTTGAGGTCTATCCCGGTGAAACCCTGGGGTTGGTGGGCGAAAGCGGCTGTGGTAAAAGCGTTACCGCTTTTTCAATTCTGCAGTTGCTGCGCTGTCCGCCGGCCGAAATTCAGGGACAGGTCGAATTTGAGGGAGTGGATTTGCTGGGCCTTGACAAAGAGGCCGTCAGGCGCATCCGGGGCGGCGGTATTTCAATGATTTTCCAGGAGCCCATGACATCGCTGAACCCGGTTTTAAAGATCGGGGAGCAGATTGCCGAGGGGGTTCGCGTTCATAAAAAGATGACGCACCGGCAATCCCGGCGATGGGCGGTGGAAATGTTGCGCATGGTCCGGATCTCCTCGCCGGGATCGAGAGCCCGGCAATATCCCCATAAATTTTCAGGCGGTATGCGCCAGCGGGCCATGATCGCAATGGCGCTGTCGTGCAGGCCCCGCCTGATTCTGGCCGATGAGCCCACCACTGCGCTGGATGTTACCATCCAGGCCCAGGTCATGGAGCTGATGCAGGAGCTGAAAAAAGAATTTAACACCGCCATTGTGCTCATCACCCATGATCTGGGGGTGATTGCTGAAATGGCCAGCCGGGTGGTGGTGATGTATGCCGGCAAAATCGTGGAGGAGGCCCCGGTCAGAGAGATTTTCAAAGATCCGCGCCATCCTTACACCCGGGGCCTGCTGGGATCGATTCCCGTTATCGGCCGTAAAGCTGAAACCGGACGCCGTCTTCAGGAAATCCCCGGTGTGGTGCCAAGTCCCATGGAAGCCCCCCCGGGTTGTCGCTTTCATCCGCGCTGCAGCGAAGCGCTGGCGCTTTGCAGCACGCAGCCGCCGCCGGTGATTCGGTTGACTGATAATCGGTGTGTACGTTGCTGGCTGGAGGCCGGCGACAACGAGAAGAAAACGTCTGATTTTGTATGAATGAAAAATTGAACCCATGGCATTGCTGGAAGTAGAGGACCTGAAAAAATATTTTGTCGTCAAACGCGGTTTTTTTTCCCGCAACACCGGCCAGGTGCGGGCGGTCGACGGCGTCAGTTTTACCCTGGAGCGGGGGAAGACCCTGGGACTGGTAGGTGAAAGCGGCTGTGGCAAGACGACGCTGGGCCGCTGCATTTTAAGACTGATTGAGCCGACCGCCGGCCGGACGGTCTTCAACGGAACGGACCTGGGGCAGCTTGAAGGCGGGGCACTGCGCCGGATGCGGGCGGGTTTTCAAATCATTTTCCAGGATCCTTTTTCCTCCCTGGATCCCCGGATGAATGTGGGCCAGATCATCGCTGAACCGCTGCGCAATCATCTCAAACTTTCCAGCTCGGAAATGAGAAGCCGGGTGGCCGATTTGATGGAGAAAGTCGGGCTGCATCCGCGGCAGATGGTCCGCTATCCCCATGAATTTTCAGGTGGACAGCGGCAGCGTATCGGCATTGCCCGGGCGCTGGCCTTAAACCCGCTGGCCATTATTTGCGATGAGCCGGTATCGGCCCTGGACGTGTCCATCCAGGCCCAGGTGATCAACCTGCTGGCCCGGCTGCAGGAAGAGCTGAACCTGTCCTACCTGTTTATTGCCCATGATCTGAGCGTTGTGGAGCACATCAGCGACCGGGTGGCGGTGATGTACCTGGGGCGCATTGTGGAGCTGGCCAGCGATGAGCAGCTTTACCGCAACCCGTTGCATCCATACAGCCGGGCGCTGCTGGCGGCGGTGCCGGTGCCGGATCCGGAGATTAAAAAAGAAAAAATTCTTCTCGAAGGCGACATGCCGAGCTCTCTGAGCCCGCCTTCGGGGTGCGCTTTTCACACCCGCTGTCCGGTGCGCAAAGAGATTTGTATCGAGCAGGCCCCTGTCCTGCAGGATGTCGGCGATGGCCACCGGGTCGCTTGCCATTTTGCCTGAGACAGCGCTTTCCAGTCCCCGTGCAGATTCTAATCAAGAATGTCGTCCATGTACACATAAAGCGCTGGTGATCCCCCGGTGTGAACAAACAGAATGTTTTCCCGGCGGTCGAAATAGCCCTGGCGCACCAGATCGATCAAGCCGGCCATGGCTTTACCGGTGTAGACCGGATCCACGAGAATGCCCTCCAGCCGGGCCAGCATGCGCACAGCCTGGGCCATGGCGGGCGTCGGCAGGGAATAGCCCGGACCGACATAATCGTCAAAGCACAAAACCGCATCTCGGGCAATTGCCGAGGTGACACCGACATGGGCCGCCGTGCGCGTAACGAGATCATAAACCAGCTGCTCCTGTTCGGCCTTCGGGCGGCTGACATTGATTCCGATCACCCGGATATGACTGCTGTTGCCGTAAAATCCGGTGACCAGCCCGGCATGGGTGCCCGTGCTGCCGCTGGCGCAGACAACACGGTCGATTTGAAGGCCCTTTTCGAACAGTTGCCCCAGGATTTCTTCAGCGCAGGCCACGTATCCCGTGGCGCCGATGGGATTGGAACCGCCCCCCGGGATGATATACGCTCTTCGCCCTTCAGCGGCCACTTCATCAGCCACGGCCTGCATTTCGGACATCATGTCGGCGCCGGCCGGCACCACTTTTATTTTTTCGACCCCCAGCAGCCGGAACAAAAAATTGTTACCGCCGGCCCGGGGATTATAGCTTCCGGGCACCCGCTCTTCAAGCACCAGACGGCACTTGAGGCCTTCTTTGACGGCGGCGGCCAAGGTCAGGCGGCAATGGTTGGACTGCACCGCGCCGCAGGTGATCAGGGTGTCGGCCCCCTTTGCCAGGGCATCGGCCACCAGAAATTCCAGCTTGCGGGTCTTGTTGCCGCCGCCGGTCAGGCCCAATAGATCGTCCCGCTTTATATAGATGGTTGGTCCATCGAGAGCTTCCGACAGCCGGGAGAGTCGTTCTATCGGAGTTTGTCCTGCAGTATAGCGACGGCGTGGGAATTTGGCGAGATCCATTTTGGTTTCCTCCTTTTGTTGAAAAGAATTTCACCCCGACTGATCAATCAGGGTTTCAAAAAATGCAGCGGCTGTCAATACGAAACCATCACACTTGACGCCGCAATACCCCGATAGTATGGTGCGTTTCTGATGGAGGCCATGATTGCATACCATGAAAGCTTACAACCTTAAATCCGATATGTTGCTGTTGATTACCGCCGCTATCTGGGGGACGGCCTTTGTCGCCCAGCGGGTGGGGATGGATGCCATCGGCCCGTTTGCCTTTAACGGTGCCCGCTTTGCCATGGGAAGTTTTGCCCTGGTACCGCTGTTGCTGATCAGCCGCGGGCAGCGCGGAGCGGTGCAAGATCTCCTGCCGTCGCCGGCCCCGAACCTGATGCTTTGGGGGGGACTGCTGTGCGGGACGATTCTTTTTGTTGGTGCCTCCCTGCAGCAGGTTGGGCTTGTTTACACCACCGCCGGCAAAGCCGGTTTTATCACCGGGCTGTACGTGATCATTGTGCCCCTGTTGGGACTTTTCTGGAAACAGCGCCCGGGGGCCGGCACTTGGCTCGGGGCGCTGCTGGCCACCGGCGGCCTGTACCTGTTAAGTGTCACTTCATCTTTTACCATCGCATACGGGGATTTGCTGCAGCTGCTGTCGGCTTTCTGCTGGGCGGCCCATGTGCTGGTTATCGCCTGGCTGTCGCTGCGGGTTAATCCCATCCGCCTGGCATTCGTGCAGTTTGTCACCTGTTCGTTGTTGAGTTTTCTGACCGCTGTCGGGGTGGAAACCCTTGCCTGGAAAATGTTTCAGCAGGCCGCTATTCCCATTTTATATACGGGGGTGATTTCGGTGGGCATTGCCTATACGCTGCAGGTGGTGGCCCAGCGCGAGGCCCATCCGGCCCATGCCGCCATCCTCATGAGCCTGGAAGCGGTATTCGCGGCTTTGTTCGGATGGCTGCTGCTGGATGAAACCTTCAGTTCGCGGGGGATTTCCGGCTGTGCGCTGATGCTGTGCGGGATGTTGTTGTCCCAGCTGTGGGACCAGTTGGGCCGGGCAGGTGCAAAGGGCGGAGGCCGCTGATATGGACGGCCGTTCAGGAGAAAAAATTCACGAGAATGTCGATGCTGCGGAAATCGCCCGCTTTGCCGCCATGGCACCGATATGGTGGGACCGCAAGGGCGTATTCAAAGCCCTGCATGACATCAACGGCCTGCGGTTGGACTATGTCAACGCTCGCGCCGGCCTGACCGGTAAACGGGTGTTGGATGTGGGTTGCGGTGGCGGTATTTTTACCGAAGCGCTGTCTTTGGCCGGCGCAGATGTGACCGGAATCGACGCCGGCGAGCAACCCCTGGCCGTGGCCAGATTGCATATGCGCCAATCCGGTCTGCGGCTTCATTACCTTCGGGCGACGGCGGAACAATACGCTGCAACCCGGCCGCAAGGCTTTGATGTGGTCACCTGCCTGGAACTGCTGGAGCATGTTCCAAAGCCCTCCTCGGTGGTCGGGGCTTGCAGTCGACTGGTCAAACCCGGCGGCGATGTCTTTTTTGCCACCCTCAACCGCAACCTGAAATCCTTTCTGTTTGCCATTGTTGCCGCAGAATACATCCTCGGGATGGTACGCCGGGGAACCCACAGTTGGCGCAGGTTCATCAAACCCGCCGAACTTAATCGATGGGCCGCCGCCGCCGGATTTGTTTTTGAGGACCTGACCGGGCTGCATTACAACCCGTTTCTGCGAAGATATTCCCTGGGCGGCAACACCCACGTTAATTACCTGATGCATTTTCGCAAACCGGTTCCTTGACAGCTTGTGCACGATGGATTCAAAACCAGATCAAAATCTATTGGCAGGATTACTTCCGGTCATTTTTTGAAAGCCCTTAACAAGCGGACATACTTTTTCATGTAAAAATGCTCTTCAAATGCTGAAAACCCGGCTTTTTTGAGGATGTCTTTCCAGTCGCGCTGAATGTAATCAAAAGCATATTTACATTCAATGGTCTTAAAAACCGTACGATAAATAAACGGCATCGCCGCCATATCAAATTCGGAAAAATCGAGAATGCAAAAAGCACCGCCCGGCTTCAGGTGGGCGAAGGCATTTTGGATTACAATTTTTCTTATTTCGTGGGGAAAACCATGAATAACAAAGCTGATAAACACCTTGTCAAAGCGTTGCTGCAGACCAAATGGCCGGTCGATGCGTTGATTGACAAACGTCATCCTGACGTCGTTTGAAAACTTTTGCCGAAACTGCCGCTGCATTTCATCTGAGATGTCGATGCCGATAACACGGCCGTTTTCTTTCAGGTACCGGCTTATGATCAGGGCATTGCGGCCGGTTCCGCAGCCCAGGTCGAGGATGTTGTCGTTTGGCTGAATATTCATATCGGCGATCGCCCCGTTGATAAAACGTCGATACAAACCCATTGAAGCGACATTCATGATGCTGTCATAATTTTTCGAGATAAACGGGTTTAACTCGACACCTGAGTCAGGATAAATTTTTTTCATATTGCATCCTGTCTTTCCGGCAACGGAAATCAGCCGGTTGCTTTGCCGGAGTGCTGCGGGTGTAATGTCAGAAGATTCAAATCAATTTGACTGTCATTGCGACCATACAATTTTACCCCCGACCACTGTCATCGTAAAAGGGATGTCCGGCACTTTTTCGGCATTAAGCTGCCGGGGATCGGCGGCCATGACGGTAAAGTCTGCGCGCTTGCCGGGTTCAATGGTGCCGTTGTTATTTTCATCAAAGGACAGATACGCAGATCCCCGGGTGTAGGCACGGATAGCCTCATCCATGGTCAACGCTTCATGCGCACTGAGTTGTTTGCCTGAAGGCGTGCGTCGCAAAACGGCATCGCGCAGGCTGATGCGCGGGTCCAGTTCGGAGACCGGACAATCGGAGCTGGCGCCGATTGTTATACCGGCGGTGCGCATGCTTTTAAATGGATAGAGCTGCTCGGCCAGTTGCGGGCCGAAGGCTTCAATCCAACCATCGCCTAATTCCCCGAAAAATACGGGTTGTACCGAAGCGGCAATGTTCATATCGGCGGCGCGTTTCAACAGGTCGGCATACAGGCAGCCGGCGTGTTCGATGCGGTGGCGCAGCGGATTGTCAGAAGTCTTGCCCAGCACCGCTTCGTATGCGTCCAGGGTGTCGCTGATGCCGTCGTCTCCCTGGGCATGGATGGCGATCTGATAGCCTAACGCGTGATACCATTTTACCTTTTCAATCAATTCCTCACGGCTCTGCATCTTCAGGCCCCTGTCGTATGGGGGTGTCAGGTACGGCGTGCTGACTGCGGCGGTGCGATTGGACATGCCGCCGTCAGCAAAAAGCTTGATCGGGCCGATCCGCAGGCGCCCGGAGCCAAACCCCGTTTTAATCTGTGCGGCGGTCAAAGATTCGGCGGTGAGATCATAATTCATGGTATAGATGCGGATTTTAAGCTGGCCGGCGGCCAGTGTTTCCTGGTACATTTTCAGGGTTTGAGGTACCACCAGGGCATCGGCGGCGAAAGTCAGACCTTTTTGGGCATAGTTTGCCGACGCCTGGCCGCACAACGCCACGCGCCCCCGGATGCCCATGGCCTCGATATCCGTGAAAAACAGGTGGTTGAACACATCTATGTGGGCTTGGTCGTGGAGCACCCCGGTGGGTTGTCCCGTATCCGGATCTTTTTCAATGATGCCGCCCGGCGGGGACTGACTTTCGCTGGTGATCCCCATTTTTTCAAGGGCCAGACTGTTCAGGGTACAGGCGTGAAACGAGGTGTGAAAAAGCACCACCGGATGTTTCGGGCTGACCGCATCCAGATCGGTCCGGGTCGGATGCCGGTTTTCCGCCAGGAAGTATTCGGCGTACCGGGAACCTTTGATCCAGCTGCCGGGAGGCAATCTGTCCGTCTCGGCCTTGACCCGGGACAGGATATCGTCCATTTTGCGGACTTTCGTTGCTGAAAGATCCATTGCTTCCAGCAGATACCCATAGATTGTCAAATGACTGTGGGCTTCCATAAATCCGGGAAACATGACAGTTCCCTTCAGATTGACGACCTCGGTTTTCGATCCGCTGAGGTGTCGCAATTCATCGTCCGTTCCGAGGGCGCTGACCCGGCCGTGGGTCACCCCGACGGCACTGTAAACGGTGCCAGCCTCATCCAGAGTGTTGATCCTGCCATTGTAAAAAATAATATCCATCATTGTCCTCCTGAAAATAAAAAACGCTGGCCGGGTGTTTCGATTCAGTTCCGTGGTGTTTGGTCCATGAAATTCGGGGCCTGTTTTATCAGGCCTTAATTTGGAATTTCCAGGTTTCCTGATTTATGATCTAAACGTTTCTTGATGGCCTTTACCTTGGCTTCCAGGTTTAGCAGGTAAGCGGGCTCGATTTGTTTGGGCCCCCGGATTGGATCATATTCAATGGCCTTAATGCGTGCGACGGCCTTTTGCACGTTGCCGTTTTCTTTGACCAGGAAAGTTTGCACCAGGTTTAAAAAATCCCGGCAATGCGCCATTGATTTGCGAAAGTAATTCGTTGCATCCTGACCGGTAAAGGCCCGTCGGTGTCCCAGGCACAGGACTTCATAGTCCATGC
>JAOZPY010000352.1 GCA_029932495.1 Desulfobacterales bacterium | reverse complement strand
AAAAAATTCTTTACAAGGTTTTTCAGAAGATATAATCTAAAATACGCTTAATGTGAATTTATATATTGCGTATTCACGCGATGCCTAATCCAAGGTGGTTTTATGGAAAATCCTTTTTCGTATTCAGATTACGTCATTGGAAAAGCATTCTGCAACAGAGACAAAGAGCAAAAAGATTTGATCTATTATGCTCAGAATTCGCAAAATGTTTTGCTTTATTCTCATCGCCGGATGGGAAAAACATCTCTGGTGCATCAGGTGATCCATCGGTTAAAAAAGGTGAAACCACTGGTTAAATCTGTTTATATCGACCTGTACGGCAGCCTGGACGAAAATGATTTTATTGACGCCGTGCTGAGCGGTCTTACCCAAATAGAAACCAAACTCGAACGGCTTTTAAACCAAATGGCCGGGCTCAAGGTGGCTGCCAGCATCGATCCGGTCACCAGTCTGCCCACAGTTTCGGCATCGATCAAGCCGAGGGAGAAGCCGGAGTATCTGGAAAAAGCGCTTACCATCCTGGCGTCTTATTCCAAGAAGCAGAAACTCTTGGTCGTCTTCGATGAGTTCCAGGAGGTTGCCAAGTATTCGGAAGAAGGTTTTGAAAAACGCCTGCGCAAGGTTATTCAGGGGCATCGCAATATTAGCTATATTTTTTCCGGCAGTCAGAAGCATATCCTGATCGAGATGTTCGATTCAGCCAAACGGGCTTTTTACAAAATGGCCCGCAGCTATCCGCTCGAAAATATCGGCTTGCAGGATTACATCCGTTGGGCCCGGACGCTTTTCAAAAAAAAAGGTGTGAATATTGACAAGGAAATCATCAGCGACATCGTTGAACGCTGCAATTGCCAACCCATGTACATCCAGCAGTTTTTATTTGACCTGTGGCGTTGCGACACCGTCAGCTTAACCGCTCTTGACGCAATCGAGAAATCAATCCTCACCAGCCAAAGAGACCAGTTTATCGTGCTTTGGAATTTGTTGACCCAGAATCAAAAAAAAGCATTACGGCTGCTGGCACAAACCGGAGGGCAGGGCATCTATGGTGCCGAGCAGCTTCAAAGTGTCGGCTTTAATTCGGGGTCCGTTCTTCAACGGGCACTGACGTCACTGGTTGAAAAAGAAATATTATCCAGAAACGGTATATTTGAATTCCAGGACGCGATGTTCAAAAAATGGGTTCAAAGTCTATCCTGAAAACCTGCCGATCCGCCAATGCCTCTACTTGCGCTGATACCGCTTCTCCGGGCTGTGGTCAAGGGCGTCAGCCGCAGCCCTCAGCGGCACGGGTGCATTGGGTTGACCAAAAAAACCGCTAAAGTTAATATCAGAAATGCCGATACATCCTTAGTGGATTTATGTGATTGGCTGAACCTTACTTGATGTTTGTTGTAACGATTTAATTCTACTGGATAAAGGGCAAACCGTTTGAAAGGACGGGACGCAAAGCCACCGGCCTAAGTCAGTCAGGGATAGGGCAGCGGGGTTGCCGAGTGGATCAGCACAGCCGGACTGTCTGGTCGCGCGCGGCATGAAGGACAGCAAAGGCGGTGCTGATATGTTGAAAACGCAGCTGATTTTTCCAATTGCACCTCCCAGGTTTCCTCTGATTACCCCCTGCAGGCTTTTCACTCATAATTAATTCCTGCCGACGAAAAAATAGGCTGCTTGGGCCCAGGCGCTGGTGGCAATGAAGATGCCCGGTGTTCCGGCTATGGATGGGGGTAGGAATTCAAGCCGGGACTCGGAAGAAGGGGATAAAGAGGGGGACAGGTGTTTTAAATCACAGACAGCTGCAATGCTGAAGGGGGGATCATGAAAACACCGCTGGTTGTTTTGCTATCGTTGAGTCTGTTTTGTTTTTTGGGCGGCACGGGGTTAGCGGAGGTTGAGATACAGGACGCGTTTGACAATACATCCCTTGTCTATCAACGCACCGAGGGGGTTTTCGACTACTACGACCTTTCAGGGACGACGGCGGCGGGATTTACCCGGATCGTCAGGGTGCGCAATGAACTGCTGGGGAAAAACCCCGCCATCCAGCCAACCGGGCCGCGGGGGGAGCAGGCCTGGGTGTTTTGCACCGGCTCGTCGACGCAGTTTCGTGATGTTCACTGGAAGCACCAGGTGGATATTCGCTATTATTTTGACGAGTTGATGAGCAGCGCTGAAATTGCATTCAAATACCTGAACACGCGGGCCTGCGGCGGCCGGGTGGATGTGATCTTTGTGCAATATGCCGATGATGGCAGCGTGGTCTGGTACCAGCAAAAACGGCTTGAAAACTGGGAAAACTGGCCCGGGCCGTATACGCGCCTGCCGGGCACCCTGCAGGACCGCACCTGGCGCAGCTATTCAGTGACAGCCGAGCAAACCGCCGCGCTGGTCATGGAGCGTCCGTTTAACTGCATTATGATCCGCGAGCTTGACATTACCAGTGAAGCCGGCAGCGGCTATTTCGATGATATTCGCATCCGGGTGGAACCCTACGCGTCGCCGGAGCCGGATTCTGACAATGACGGTGTGATTGACAAAGAAGATTTTTGTGCGGCTACGCCGGCCGGGGTCCTGGTGGACAGCATGGGCTGCCGGCTGCCGGATCCCATCGTCGGGGGCGGGTTTATCGTCGTGGATGACACCCGGGAAGTCATGGTTCGCTGTGCCGGAAAATCGGGCGGCAACACCCACCATCTTTACGCTCTGGTCAACGGGGAAGAAAAGTACCTGTTCGACAGCGACCAGGAAAACCAGCAGGTTTCGCTGGGCGTGCTGCCCGTGGGGACCTTCATCCAGTTCCGGCTTGACGTTGATCAAAGCCAGGGCCGATTTTATTCCGCCGGGCCGCAGCAAAACCCGGACGGCCGGGATCATGTCCAGATGACCTCAACGGACAACCCGTTTATCTGGGAGTGCGGCTTTGAAGACACCTATGATGCGCAAAGTCCGGATTATGCCGATGCGCTTTTTTTCGTTACCGGTGTGAGTGCCGTAACTTCACCACCGGGTGCAACCCAATGCCCGGGTGTCGATACGCAAATCAAGGCAACGATCAAAAAGTTGAAAATTCGTGAATATCCGCGCAAGCACAGGGGCTTTCTGATGCTGTTCATGCAGTACCGCAACCAGGCGGTGGATCTGTCAGCCGGCAAAGTTGACGTTCAAGTTCAGCTCACCCAGGACGGGAAAACCGTTGCGCTGACCGGCAAAAAGGTGCTGGGAAAAACGGTGAGCAAAGACCGCCGCCGCAGACGGATCAATCGGATTTTCTACCATGATTCGCCCCGCTAACCCGGGGTTTACGCGGCTTCTTCCAGACAAAAACGCCGGGGGCTTCATGCCGCCGGCGTTTATAATTTTACGGATTGCATGCGATGGGAGGAAATCTGCGCAGCTGCGGGCTGTCAGCTGGAAGTCCAGTCTGCAGATTCCAGGCGGATAATTTTGAGTTCGATTTTGGGGAATCGGTGGATAGCAGATTTCCATGAAGCTCAAGGTCAGGCAGTTTATCATCCGCCGCAATATCCAGGGGTGCTGGGCTGTCGTCGTTTACAGGGACAATTTTGCAGAGGTCGCGTTTAATCGGCAGGTGATACCTGGCAAAATCGATCGGCGTTGCCGCCGGTGTTTTGGTCATGAAGGGCAGCAACCCGTTTTCCAGTCGCATCATATTGTTAAAACTCAGAAAGGAAAAGGCCGCTAATTCCAGATCACTGTTTCCTCCCCCGCGTTCAATCAGTTCAAAATCGTCTCCGATCTCATGGCGCCGTCCTTTATAGGATAAAACTTCCACCGCGTTGATGGCCACCCAGCCTTTTGTAAAGTCCGAATACCGGGTGGCCTCAAACATGGACAATCCGGT
>JAOZPY010000351.1 GCA_029932495.1 Desulfobacterales bacterium | reverse complement strand
AATGACCATGATGGTCAGGGCAATATAACGGGTTTTTCAGGATCGACTAATTATTGAAAGCAGCCGGCATCCCCTGCAAAACAACAAGCGAAAGACAAATCCATGACAGAATTGGCCCGGAAGGCTGCCGACAACCTGGCAGCACTGAGGAAAAACAAACCCCTGATTCATAACATCACCAATTTTGTGGTCATGAACTACACGGCCAATGCATTGCTGGCCATGGGCGCATCGCCGGTGATGGCCCATGCCATAAACGAAGTGGAGGACATGGTCGCATTTGCCGGGGCGCTGGTGCTTAACATCGGTACGTTGACCGATGACTGGGTGGCCGCCATGATCAAGGCCGGACGAAAAGCCTCTGCCCTGGAAACGCCGATTATCCTGGACCCGGTGGGGGCTGGTGCAACACCGTTGCGCACGGCGTCAGCCAAAAAAATTATCGATCAAACCCGCATCAGCGTCATCCGGGGAAATGCTTCCGAAATTCTTTCCTTAAGAGATGAAAACGCGAAAACCAGGGGAGTGGACTCCATCCACTCGGTGGACGAAGCGGCCGAGACAGCCCGGCTCCTGGCCCGGGAGCTGAATACCACCCTGGCCATCACCGGCCCTGTGGATCTGGTCACCGATGGCCGGCGAGTGGTGCGCGTCTCCAACGGCCACCGGCTGATGGGGTTTGTCACCGGAACCGGCTGCACCGCCACGGTGACCATCGGCGCCTTTCTGGCCGTTGACAGCGATGCCCTCAGTGCTGCGGCCACCGCGCTGGCCTTTTTCGGGCTGGCAGGGGAAATCGCCGGTGAATCAGCCGCTGCGCCGGGAAGTTTTATGATTCACCTGCTGGATGCCCTCTACACCATTGCCCCTGAAAAACTGGCGCAGAATTGCAAAATACAGGACAACGCCTGACATGAAACCGACCGCCGTTGACTATTCCCTGTATCTGGTCACCGACCGGGGTCTGGCCCGCGGGCGACCCCTGCTGCAAATCGTGGCGGCCGCCGTACGCGGCGGAGTGAGCTGTGTTCAGTTGCGCGAAAAAACATGCGCCACACGGGAATTTATTGAACAGGCCCTGGCAATTAAAAATTTCTTGCACTCCCGGCACATCCCGCTCATTATCAACGATCGGGTGGATGTGGCCTTGGCCGTTGGAGCCGACGGTGTCCATCTCGGACAAACCGACATGCCCCTGGCGATGGCCAGAAAAATTGTCGGTGATTCCCTGCTCATCGGCATTTCAGCTGAATGTCTCGATGATGCGCTGGCGGCCGCAAAAGACGGGGCCGACTACCTGGGAGTCAGCCCGATATACGACACGCCCACCAAGGCCGACACGGCCCCGGCCTTGGGGCTTGCAGGGCTGCAAAAAATACGTAAAGCCGTCAACCTGCCGCTGGTGGGAATCGGTGGGCTCAATGCCCAAAATGCTGCTGATGTCATCCGTCATGGCGCCGACGGGGTGGCGGTGGTTTCCGCCATTGTCGCCGCCGATGATCCGCAGGCAGCCGCCGCCCGGCTGCGGCAGGCAATCGAGGCGGCCAGGGATAAAACACCATGAGCTTGAAAAAAATCGGCGAATTCGGTTTTATCGACAAAATCAGCCGGGGATGTCTGGTCCGTCCGGCTAACATCGTCAAGGCCATTGGCGATGATGCCGCCGCGTTTACAACAGATGCCGGGCAACTGGCACTGATCACCACCGATTTGCTGGTGGAACGGGTTCACTTTTTGCGTGAGGCGGTTTCCGGTTTGGACCTGGGCCACAAGTGCTTGGCTGTCAATCTGAGTGATATCGCCGCCATGGGCGGTGAGGCCCGGGAAGCATTTGTAAGCATCGCCATCCCTGCTGACTGTCCGCTGGAATATCTTGAAGCGCTGTACGATGGCATGAAGCAGCTGGCCGCCGAATTTGCGGTCAACATCCTGGGCGGCGACACCACGGACTCCAAGGTCGATTTGATCATCAATGTGGCGGTCTACGGCACGGTGGCAGAAAATGAGTTGCTGGGCCGGGATGGTGCGCAGCCGGGGGACATCATTTTTTCAACCGGACCGCTGGGCGACAGCAGGGCCGGGCTGCACCTGATCCTAAACGAAATCAAGGCGGACAGCGCACAGCTGAAATCCCTTTATCAGGCTCATGTCAGGCCGGCTCCCCAGCTGCATGAAGGTCGTTTTCTGGCCTGCCAGCCCGGTGTGCATGCCGCCATCGACACCAGTGACGGGCTCAGTTCTGATCTGGGCCACATTGCCGGGCAAAGCCGGGTGGGGGCAACGCTGCAGGCGGAAAATCTGCCGATCTCCAAGGCCCTGCAATCATTTTGCCGCCGTTTTGATTTCGATCCGATACAGTTTGCCCTTGCCGGCGGCGAAGACTACACCCTGCTGTGCACCGCAGCCCCCCAGCACGCTGCAGCTCTGGAAAAAAATTTTAAAAACCGGTTCAAACGGCCACTGTCCCGCATCGGCCAGATCAACGCAACCGGCCGCCTGGAGATTGTTTACCCCGACGGTCAGGTAAAACCCATCACCCCTTCCGGCTGGGATCATTTTAAAGCGCTTGCAGATGAGGATCACGATGGAAACTGAAAAACAGCACCGACAATATTTCAAAGTCTTGACCATTGCCGGTTCGGACTCCGGCGGCGGGGCCGGCATCCAGGCAGATTTGAAAACCATGTCC
Source organism: Desulfobacterales bacterium (assembly GCA_029932495.1). GTDB lineage: Bacteria > Desulfobacterota > Desulfobacteria > Desulfobacterales > JAFDCJ01 > JAFDCJ01. The sequence continues at coordinate 1,176 of JAOZPY010000351.1, read as the reverse complement.
GCCATGGGATGCTATGGCATGTCGGTTATCACGGCCCTGACGGCGCAAAATACCGTGGGAGTCACCGGTATTCATGCCGTGCCGCCGGCATTTGTCGCTGAGCAGATGGATGCCGTTTTTACAGACATCGGCACCGATGCGGTGAAAATCGGCATGCTCTATTCAGCGCAGCTCATCGAGGTGGTGGCCGAACGGCTGAAAAGGCATGGGGCGGCGAACATTGTCCTGGATCCGGTGATGATCGCTCAAAGCGGTGACAAGCTGCTGCAAGATGACGCCATCCAGGCCATCGCGAAGCACCTGATGCCCCTGGCCGATGTGGCCACTCCCAATCTTCCCGAAGCTGAAGTACTGCTCGAGCGCCGGATAGAAAACCTGAATGACATGCAGTCTGCCGCCACCGCCCTGGCTGATTTCGGCAGCCGGAGCATCCTGATCAAAGGCGGGCACCTGGCACAGAACAAAAGCACCGACCTGCTCTACCTGGCAGCCGAAAAACGCATGGTTATCCTGGATGCCCCGCGCATTGCAAGCCGCAACAACCACGGAACCGGCTGCACCCTGTCATCGGCGATCGCCGCCTGCCTCGCCCGGGGGGACGATCTGGAAACGGCGGTGCGAAAAGCCAAAAGCTACATCGAAAACGCCATTAAGGCCGGCGCCCGCTATCGCCTCGGCCACGGTCACGGCCCGGTCCACCACTTCTTCGAATACTGGTAGATTCTCCATGAGTTGCGGTTCGCGCGCGCAAGCTGCGTTTTGGTTGGCAGCAAACTTTGGGGATAAAACGGTATTCAGACGTGGCTCGTGAGCATTTCAAATCGCGGGACAACGCAGCCATTGGGCTTAAGACGGTATTTTAAATTCACTTCTGGATCCAGGCCGGCAGGCGCACATCTCCCTCTTTCACCGAAGCGGGTGTATAGCACTTGATGTCGATCACCGGTGAAGCGTCAAAGGCGTCGATGTCCGCGATTGCAATCCGGTTGCCCCGGATGGATAGAATCTTGCAGATCGTCATTCCGATGAGATTGGGCCGCTGGGGGGAATGGGTGGCAAAAACTCCGGTCAACGGGTTGCCGGGATCCTTGCGGGGATTGACTTGCAGCACGCGGCGTTTTTCAGGGGTGTCGTTGCGGTGGAACCAGTACAAAACAACAATGTGGGAAAACTCCT